>DGTD01000029.1 GCA_002396385.1 Bacteroidales bacterium UBA4345 | reverse complement strand
GCCCGTAAGAATGTTTGGACCGTTGCCAAGAATACTTGGGAAAAAGGTTTGACTTACGCTTACCGCGACCGCAAGAATAAGAAGCGTACCTTCCGTGCTTTGTGGATCCAGCGTATTAACGCTGCCGCTCGTCTCGAGGGCTTCTCTTATTCTAAGCTTATGGGCTTTGTTCACAAGTCTGGTGTTGAAATCAACCGTAAGGTTCTCGCTGACCTCGCTATGAACAACCCTGAGGCTTTCAAAGCTATCATCGACAAGGTTAAGAACGCTTAATCTGTTCTAACTAGATAAAAAAAGGGAATCGCATTGCGGTTCCCTTTTTTAGTTTATTGCTTTATGAAACTTAGAATTTTTTGTAAGGACGATGCCCCGATAATTCTTGGTTGGATTGCTGACGAGTTGGAGTTCCGTAAATGGAGCGCCGACCGTTACCCGTCTTATCCGCCTTCTCCCGACGATATGGTGGCTATCTATTCGTCGGGTTCTGTTTATCCGTTTACTGCTGTAAATGATGCTGGAGATGTTGTCGGACACTTTATTCTGCGTGTTCCCAATCCAGACAAACCTCGCCAGTTACGTATGGGATTTGTCATTCTCCATCCTGCATTGCGTGGTAAAGGCTATGGGCGCGAATTGGTGGGGTGTGCGCTCGCTTATGCGAAAAACTTTTTGAATGCCGAATCGGTCTCCCTTGGCGTGTTCTTAAACAACCCTTCTGCAAAGCGTTGTTACGAGGCTGTAGGTTTTGTTACTGTGGGTCAAGAGGCGTATTCTATCGGTGGTGAGATTTGGTATGGCGTTGAAATGGTGTGCAGGGTTTAACCCCAATACTGGTGAACGTAAATAAAATAGAGTAATGTGAAAAGCGTAATCCATACATTTCTTTCCTTCTTGTCTTCTTACGAACTGTCAGCCTGCAACAAGACGCAATGCTTGACACCCTGCGAAGAATATGCAGAAAATGGTGCCAATTATCGATATGGCTACAATTCTGCCACTGGTGGGCTCAAAATCGCCTTCTGTCGTTATCTTATCCATCCATGTCTTCTTGCGAATGGCTATGTATAGCCTGTAGCAGCCATATCCGCAGGTTAGGCCAATAATGGTCCCTACAAGAATGTCGAGAGGGTAGTGTACACCCAAATAGATGCGCGAGTAGGCACAGATTACCGCCCAAGTGAACAGACTTGCGGTGGCAATCTTGTTCTTTAGTAGCAATGAGGACAATAATGCTAGCCCGAAACAGTTGCTGGCGTGGCTCGACGGAAATCCGTATAAGCCGGCTCTGAAGTTGCAGACGTAGCTGAGTTGGTCCATAATGCCGGGGTCGTGGCTGGGCCTTAGGCGTGCTATTAATGGTTTCAGAAGGCCTGAACTGATTTGGTCGCAGAGCAATATGGTTAGTGCGGCACAGAGAATGACTGCGACGCTTTCTCTTTTTTTGTCTCGTAATATCACATACAGCAGTGCGCCGTAGAACGGCAGCCACATTAGCATCTGCGATGCCAGCCACATGGTGGTGTCGCCAAATGCGTTATGTTGTCCGCTCAGGTTCAGTGCTACCATTAACTCTCTGTCTGTGGCTATTAGTTGGTCTAACATCTTGCTCTCGGTTTGTTGTGATTGTATGGGAGGTTTTTCAAGGATTCGAAAAAAAAGACTTGCGTTTCCGCAAGTCTTTCTTATGTTTTTTGGCTGTTAGCCAATCTTGAATGCTACCGGAAGTTTGAACTTAGAACGTACATTCTTGGTACCGTTCTGGGCTGGAGTCCAACCTTTCATCATCTTGACTACGCGCATTGCTTCTTTGTCAAGTGCTGGGTCGATAGAACGTACAACTTCCACGTCTGTAACGGTTCCGTTTTTCTCTACTGTAAATTGTACGATAACGGTTCCTTGTGTACCTGTTTCAAGTGCGGCCTTCGGATATACGAGGTTCTTTGAGAGATAGGCTCTCAATCCGTTCATACCACCAGGATATTCTGCTTTCTTCTGAACCTTGATGTATATCTGGTTGTCGTTGTCTTCTTCTACTTCAACCTTTACCGGTTCATCAAGAATTGGCTTCGCATCTTTAGTAGCTTCACCAGTATCTTCAGTGTTCAACTCAATTTTCTTGGTCTCTGCCTTCTCGTCTTTCTTGAATTCGGTCGGCATCTGTTCAGGAATTACCTCTGGTGCAGGTGGTGGTGGTGGCGGTGGAGTGTTCTGCTCGGTAATCGGAGCGCTTTCCTCCTCAATTTCCTCCATCTGGATTCCTTCGTCTTTTGTGACAGGTTTCAAGTCGCGGTTGCTCCATTCAAAAGCAATGAATATAGCACACACTGCGATAAGAAGACCCATCAGAATGAAGTTCGATTTTTCGTTTTCCAAATCGGCTTCGTACGATTTTTTGATCTCCATTTGTTTATTTAGTTTTTGTTTTCGTTTTTTACATCATTTACGCAAATTTAATCAAAAATTCATTATTAAGAAGCTATTTTATGTTTTTGTTGCTCCCGTAAACGCCTTTTTTCTTCATTTGTCTGTTAATCCGATTTTTGAGTCTTTTTATTGGTGGAACAAAGAAAGGGCTTGGGTTTTCCCAAGCCTTTCCTTATCTGTTTGCTGACCTTTATTTTACTGCTACAAACTGTACTGGTAGTGTAAATACTTGCCGAACTTTTTTAGTTCCCCTCATGGCTGGTGTCCATCCTGTCAGGGTCTTGACAACACGTACCGCTTCTCGGGCAAGCATCGGGTCTATTTCCCGAATGACGCTGATGTCGCTGATGCTGCCGTCTGTCTCAACAACAAATTTAATTAATACGGTTCCCGATATGCCCGATTCCAATGCTCCTTTCGGATATACAAGCCGGCTTGCCAGGTCTTTCCTGAGCTGTGCCATGCCACCCGCATATTCTGCCTTTTTGTCTACGTTTTTAAAATTATAGATAACGTTGGCGTCGGGGTCTATCTCTACCGGTACTTCAATTGGTTTGTCTAGTATGTTCTTGTCAGGTGTTTCTGCTGTCGGATCCATTTCTCCTGTTATTGGCGTTACCTTCGTCTCGGCGTTTATGTCTTTCTTGAAGACGGGATCTGCTATTTTGGGTTCTTCAACAACAGGTGGCGGAGGGGTACTTACTGTTACGGGCGCATAGTCGTCTTCTATTACAGTTATGCCGTGTTCATCTGGTATAATGTAGTTCTTTACGTCTCTATTCGACCACTCAATTACAATGAACGATGCACAGAGTGCTACTAAAAGTCCCATTAGGAACATGCTCGATTTCTCGTTCTCCAAATCGGCTTCAAAAGCTTTCTTAGTTTCCATGGCTCAAAATGATTTAAAAGTTGGTATTTAAGCAGTGTTTTGTTTTTCTGTACGTAATTTAGTCGCAATTCTGGATTTATGCAAATAAAAAAGCTGGTTTTTATAAGTAAGTTTATAAAAACCAGCTATTTATGTTTTATAACACTGCTTTTGGCGCAGTTTTGTCAGTTCTTTACTCTCAGGGTGTGGTAGTTTTTGCTATAGCGGAGCATTTGTTCTGTGTAGCCCTCGTCGTAACGTATTTTCACGTCGGTTATCTCGCCTTTCGCATCGGTAACGGCTTCGTATACGGGGTTCACAAATCCTTTGTATGGGGCTATGTTCAGTTTCGCATAGCGTTCTTTTACTTCTTTGTGCAGCTTTTGGTCTACTTTTACGCCGTATTCTTCTACCAGATGCTTCGCTCCTTCGAAATCTCCCTCGCTCTTTACTCGCTGAATCTCTGCCAGGAGTTGCCCGACGAGTGTGCGCATTTTTTCGTAGTCGTTGATTCGCACATAGGTTTTGCCTTCTCTGCTGACGAATTCCACAACATTGTCTTTCTTTCCGTGCTCGTATATCCAGCGGGCTATGAGCTGTCGGTTGCGCATATGTGCCTCTTCTATGTCTTTGCCGTCTTCAATGCGCATGAGTTGGGTCATCAGTCCGTTGTTCATATAGCTGTAGTATTCGGCCTTGTAGGCTTCGGTGTTCGGTAGCAGTCCAAGCTCTACCAATTTGGGGTCGGCTTCGTAGTAGAGGCCGAACAGGTCTGCACGGGCTTCCTCTATGGTCGCTCCATAGGCCTTCAGCGCGTCTTGGTCAACGCCTGGCAAAAGCTGGCCTGAACCATGACCCAGGCATTCGTGCAGGTCGGTGTGGATGTTGTCGGTAACAAAGCCGTATTTTTCTAAAAGGTCGCGTTCGGTCTGGCTGTAGACGAACTCTTCTTTGAACCCGTTCCCTTTCGCTGCCTCGTCGTAGGCGCTGGTGATGTTCTCTATCGTCACGCTCTTCGACCCGTGCACCTGTCTGATCCAGTTACTGTTCGGCAGGTTGATGCCTATCGGGGTGGCAGGGTAGCAGTCTCCTGCGAGAATGGCAACGTTTATCACTTTTGCCGATACGCCTTTCACTTTCTTTTTCTTGAAACGCGGGTCTACTGGCGAGTGGTCTTCAAACCATTGCGCGTTTTCGCTGAGTATTTCAGTGCGTTTGGTTGCTGCTATGTTCTTGTAGTTCACAATGGCTTCCCAGCTTGCCTTCATTCCTAACGGATCGCCGTATGTCTCGATAAATCCGTTTAGGAAGTCGATGTGGCTCAGGGTGTCTTTAACCCAGGTGATGCTGTAGTCGTCGAAGGTCTTTAAATCTCCGCTCTGGTAGTATTCAATCAGCTTGCCGATTGTTTTTTTCTGGGCTTCGTTGTCGGCTACTTCATACGCCTTGTTCAGCCAGTATACTATTTTCTCTATGGCAGCCGAGTACATGCCTCCCACTTTCCATTTCTTTTCAACCAGTTTTCCGTTTTCTTTCACCAGTTTGCTGTTCAGGCCATAGCTGATTGGGGTCGCGTCTTTGGGGTCTTTTTGTGAACCGTAGAACTGCTCAACCTCTTTTTGGCTTACTCCCTCGTAATAGTTGTTGGCCGATGTGCTGATCAAGTCTTCGCCTTTTGCCTGGTTGACCCTTTTTGATAGTACTGTCGGGTCGAACATGACGGGAACCAGCTCTTTCAACAACTCGTCTACGCTGTTGTTGTAGGCGTAGAGTGGAAGGTGTTTGCTGTCGATGCTCCGGACTGCCGTTTCAAAGTAGGTCTGGCTGAATTCTGGAAGGAACTTGTCCATGCCATAGTGGTGGTGTATGCCGTTCGAGAACCAAACACGTTTCAGGTAGTTCTCTAATTGCTCGAATTGTTTTGCATCGTTCTCTTTCGGATAATGTTGGTAAACGGCTTCCAGTACCTCGCGGATGGCCAGGTTGTATTTGCAGTTTTGGTCGAATAAGATGTCTCTGCCTTGAAGGGCTGCCTCTGTCAGGTAGTATACCAGTTTCTTCTGTTGGAGTGTGAGCGAGTCGAAACCTGGCACTTGGTAACGGAGTATCTGTAGGTCGTAGAAACGGTCTACGTGGTAGTCGAATGGTGCCGCCTCGTTGTTGGTCGGAACACTGTTGCATCCGGCTGTTGTCAAAACTGTCATAATGCTTATAATTTTTGTCTTTAGTTTCATTGTTGTATACGGTGTGTTTATGACTATTCGCTGTTTTTCGCGTCAATATTCTCTATCAATAACCATTGCCCTTTGCTCTTTTTGTCGAACTGGTAGGCGTCGTAGGTGAAGTCGGGGCCGTAGTACGAGTACAGGCCTTTGTAGAAAGGATCCGATGGTGACAAATGGTCCATCACTATCCGTTTGTTGTCTTTGTCGTAGTTCAAAGCCACACGGGCCTCGTTGTTGTATTGCAGCACAATGCGGTTGCTGCTCTTGCCCGCGCTTTTGAAAGGCGATACGCTGCCGAATGTGGCTGTTTTTTCGTTTTTGGAAAACTTTAGGGTCTCTGCCACTTTAAAGTCGGTCAGGGCGTCTCCGCCTCCCCAGCCGAGCAGAATGTAGTACTCGTTGCCGTCTTTTTTTGTCTTTATTGCGTTGTAGTAGAGGGCTCCGTACCAGTTGTCGGTGCCAATGCGGCTACCTGTGCCCGGAGTGTATGAGCTCCCTTTTACTTTCAAAGGGATGGGTTTCACCTTCTGCTTGGTCCTTTTCTTGCTGGGCTTTAATTGAATGAAGCCTCCGTAGCCGTATGTCTTGTCGCTTAACGGGTAGTTCCAGGTGTAGATGCGCAGTTCCTTGTCGTCGCTGTAGCACTTGCCCATATTGGCAAGTTCGTCGAAGTGGTAGTCGAATGTGCTGTCGTTTTGCAGCAAGTCGCCCATCTCTTGGCTGATCTGTTTGCTCACTGCTATGCTCAAACTGTCGTTGTCGCTGCTTCTAAGGTGGTCGAACAGTTCTACAAGGTGCTGTGTGTCTGGACTATATGTTTCCCTCTCGTGCGCATCAACACCCAACGGGGACGCTATTAGCGCTCCTAGTACTACGAAAACTTTCTTTATGTCTGTTCTTGTCTTCATCCGTGTCTGCGCATTTTATCTCCAAATATAGTCATTTTTTATGGCATCCTCTCTATCGTCTGAATGTTGGTTTAATAATAATAAAGTATTAACTTTGTATTATGTGGATTTGTGGCTGTTTGCGGCTTCTGAACGTTGCGGAGCCTCATGCCGCATAAACTTTTTGGCTAGATTTCCTTTTAGTGGAACTTTTATTTTTATAACACATGACCGATTCTGTTGGGACGCTTTTGTCCCATATAAATACGCCTGCCGATTTGAAGAGACTGGAGTTAGACCAGCTTCCCCAACTATGTGCAGAATTGCGCCAGTTCATTATTGATGAACTCTCCGCCAATCCGGGGCATTTTGGCGCCAGTCTTGGCGTTGTTGAGCTTACGGTCGCATTACACTATGTCTACAATACGCCCGAAGATTCCATTGTGTGGGACGTCGGACACCAGGCCTATGCGCATAAAATTCTGACCGGTAGGCGCAACAAGTTCGCTACAAACCGTAAACTGCACGGCATTTGTGGCTTCCCTAATCCGAAGGAAAGCGAATACGATGCGTTTATTGCCGGACATGCGTCTAATTCTATTTCTGCTGCTCTTGGCATTTCTGTCGGACAGACGCTCGATAAGTCTGCCAAACGCGCTGTGGCAGTTATTGGCGATGGCGCCATGACGGGTGGCTTGGCTTTCGAGGGCCTGAACAATGCTTCGTCTTGCCGTAACAACCTCACCATCATTCTGAACGATAACCATATGGCCATCGACCACGTGGTGGGTGGACTCAGTAACTATTTGGTGAGGATAAACACTTCGAAACGATACAATTCGTTCCGTAGTAAGGTGTATAAGCTGTTCTGTAAAATGGGATGGCTTAAAGAGGACGAGTCGGGGAAATATACACAGCGCAATAACTCGCTGAAGGCTTTCTTGACTAACCAGCACACTTTGTTCGAAGGACTAAGTGTTCGCTATTTCGGTCCTGTCGATGGGCACGATGTGGTGAATTTGGTAAAGATTCTTCGTGATGTGAAGGATTATAACGGCCCTAAAATCATTCATATCCGTACTAAGAAGGGAAAGGGCTTCAAGCCTGCTGAGGAATGTGCCACAGAATGGCATGCTCCCGGCAAATTCGACAAAAATACCGGCAAACGTATCGTTCCTGAAATCAAGAGCGACCAGCCTCCTCTCTTTCAAGATGTTTTCGGACACACTCTCTTGGAATTGGCTCGTGAGAATGAACAAATTGTTGGCGTTACTCCTGCAATGGCGACCGGCTGTTCTATGACCTATATGATGAATGAGATGCCTGAACGCACTTTCGATGTGGGTATTGCCGAAGGACATGCAGTTACTTTTTCTGCGGGCTTGGCTAAGGAGGGTAAACTGCCGTTCTGTAATATCTATTCCTCGTTTATGCAACGTGCCTACGACAATGTTATTCATGATGTGGCACTGCAAAAACTTGATATGGTGATTTGCCTCGACCGTGCCGGACTTGTGGGGGCCGATGGCGCTACTCACCACGGGGTGTTCGATATCGCATGCTTCCGTACGGTGCCTAACCTTACGCTGGCTTCTCCTTTGAATGAAATTGAGTTGCGTAATTTGATGTTTACGGCTGCTCAGCCTAATATGGGACCTTTTATTATCCGTTATCCGCGTGGACGCGGGTTTGTGGCCGACTGGCACCAACCTATGCGGCCTATGCCTGTTGGTAAGGGCTATTGTTTACACGATGCGGGTGCCTGTGCCAAGGTGGCTGTCCTTTCGTTCGGACCGCGTGGTAATGTAGCTCGCTTGGCTTTGGAACAATTGGATGCCGACGCTCAAAATAATATCGGCCTCTATAACATGGTGTTCGCTAAACCTCTTGACTCCGAACTCGTGCTCGATGTGGCTAAACGGTACAAACGTATCGTGACCATTGAAGAAGGCTCTCTTGCGGGGGGCTTTGGCTCTGCTGTCTTGGAATGCCTGGCCGATGCCGGCCTGTCTGTCCCTGTACGTAGGGTGGGGATTCCTGACTTCTTTGTTGAACATGGCTCGCAAGACGAACTTTATGCTATTCTTGGCATGGATGCCAATGGACTTCGGAAAACTTTTGTGGAAGAACTCTCAAAATCGTAAAACTCGAGACTGTTAGATAGTTTTGACAAATAAGAGTGGCGGACAAACTGATTTGCCCGCCACTCTTGTTTTTTTGTTTTGTGAAATACTTATCCCAACTTGGCTAACCCTTCCATTACCTGTTCTATCAGACTATGGCGGCCATCGTTGTTGATAGTGTAGTCGCCAAGTCCCTGTATGGATTGCTGGTTCCTTATCCGGGCCTCTATCTGTTCACGCCTTTTGTTGTCGCGTTTGCAGGCTCGCTCAATACAGATTTCTGTCGGGGCGATTACCGTCCAAGTCGTGTCAAAACGTTTGTCTAGGTGCGATTGGAACAAGATGGCCGATTCAAAGCCAACAATACAGAAACCATTCTGGTGTTGTTGCTCTGCCCATTGCTCGAAATCTTCCCAAACGGCGGGATGGACGATGTTGTTTATGGTGGCTAGCAAATGCTTGTCGTTGAATATCTTGCTGGCAATATACGGCTTGTTGAGTTGCCCGTTTGGCAGATAGCTTTCCTCTCCTAAAACAGAAACAAGTTGTTGGCGTAGTTGTCTGCTTGTAGTCTGCAGTTCTTTCGCACGGCTGTCGCTGTCGTATACGGGCACGCCAGCAGTGCGTAGAATAGTCGATACAACGCTCTTTCCGCTGCCTATACCTCCGGTTATTCCTAACTTAATCATTTTTTTCTGTCAGGTAGTCTACCGACGAAGGCATAATCTCTATCGAGTTTATCATGTCTTCAGCTCCGGTTATTCGTAAGGGTATGCGTGAGCCAACTGCGTCTTCCGGATTGGCAAATACCGTTAGTTTGTCGGCTGTCACTTTGTCGTAGTTGCTCAGCCCTACATGGAACTTTACTTTTACCATGACGGGGAATGTCCTTATCTTATACCCTTTTTCTACTTTTTTTGTGCGCACCGGTACTTCCAACACTTTCTCTGTATAACGTTCCGAGTGTTGTATACAGCTTACGCTGTCGTGCGAGAATGAAACATTGGGTGTGCTGGTAAGCTTTATGCGCTTGTTTATGGTCCCGCTTATGTCGGAAAGTTCCGCATATTCGGTGTCGATGTGGTCTATGGAGTCGATTACCGAGTTGATGCCGTATATGGTTATATGGCTCGGCTTTATTTCCAATTCTCCTTGTCGGATGTATTGTTGCGCCATCCTAATTGTCCCGTTAAACACAACCGGAACTTCTTTTTTCGAAAGTTCCTTAAATTCCAACTCTATACTTGCGGGCGCTATCCTCACAATTTTGGTTGTTGTGTTCAGCTGTTTCTGAATCTCGCTTTCAAATTCGGCTGTTGGAAGGCTGTAGGTGCCACCAGTGTATGCGCTGATGTCAATGGCTATTGGTGTGTAGCTGTGCATCCAGCGGTTCCTTACCAGCGAGGTGCCGTCGTCGGTGACTGTTACAAGCAGGCGCTGCGGAAGCTCGGCTTGTTGCACTAAACCTTCTGGCGCTTTCTCGTAGGTGATGGGTATGCTGATGATGGTCTCATATTCCTTCCGCATAGCCTGAAGCGACCAAAGACCGGTTGACACAAGTAAGAAAAAAATAAAGATTAGAAGGTCCCTGCTGGTTAGGAACTTTCTAATCTCTTTTCCTTCGTGTTTCAGATATTTTAAAAGGAATGGTTCTTCCTTCTTACTCATCTTGTTCGTCTTTATTTTTCAATCTGCTTTACGCCGGAATCTACCGATGGGAAGATTGAACTTAAATCAACCTTTACTTTCACGCCTTGCGCAATTTCAATCATGGCATAGGTGTCGGTTAACTCCTTAATTACTCCGTGTATGCCCCCTCCGGTAATCACTTTGCTTCCAACTCCGAGCGCTGCCCTGAACTGTTGGATCTCTTTTTGTTTCTTCTGTTGTGGACGGATCATAAAGAAGTACATAACACCAAAGAGGAGTACCATAAAGAAAATGGAACTCATCATGTTTCCGCCGCCTTGAGCCTGAAGTAAAAGTGGGTTTGTCATATTTTTCTTTTATTTTATTGTTTGTTGCTGTAAAATGCTACTTTCATCAGTTTGTTCTCTTTTCTGAGGTCCTCTACAAGGGCGTCGAGTACGCCGTTAATGAAAGTGTTGCTTTTGCTTGTACTATATTCTTTCGCTATTTCGATGTATTCGTTGAGGGTTACATTGACTGGGATAGTTGGAGAACTGACCAGTTCGGCTAAGGCTGCCTGCATAATGATGCGGTCCATAAACGCTATACGGTCAGTGTCCCACTTCTTTGTGTCAATGTGGCTGTCTATCATTTTGTTGTATTCCTGCCCATTGGTTATGGCGTTTGCCAGAAGTGTACTGACGTATTCCTGGTCTTCCTCGTCTTTCAGCATTGGTAAAAGTGCTTGTTTTGTGCCGTTTTCCTCTTTGTACGACTTGATGGTTTTCACCACAAAACTGTGTACAATTTCTAAGTCGGCATTCCAGTATATCGAGGTGTCTTCCAGATCTTTACCCAAAATTTCGCTGCTGGCTATAACCTGGCGGAAAATTTTCTTCCAAAGCTCCTTGTCTTCCTCATAGGTGTTTTCGTCGCTCTCGTTGTATTTCCCGTAAAGGTCGAAATCAAGTATCGCATCCAGCAACGACTTTATTACGGTTGTCTTCTTGGCCGACCAACTCAATTCGTGCTCCTCGGCATATTGCTTCAGTTCTTCCGTCTCGGCTACTTGTTTTGCGAACTTGTTGTCAACGAACTTTTTGCTTGGCATTCTCAAACCTTCACCGGCCTTTGTGCCTTCCTTTTTCAGTCGGCTTTCCGCAAATTCGGTGATGGCGGGTATCAATAGCAGCAGGTAGATGTACAAATCGTACGTCTTTTCTATGCTGTCCTTCAATTCTCCTTCTGCCTTTCCCAGGTTTTGGTCTTCTCCCTTGTAATAAGCGTAGAGAATCTGTATGACCTTAATGCGGAGCAAAATTCTGTTTATCATCTTTCCCTCAAAAAATTTTTACAAAGTTAGTTCATTTTTTGCAGAAAAAATAGGGCTTTCGTGAAAAAAGCGCCAGGCTCGCGGGCTATATCCGGAGCTTGGCGCTTGTTCGCTTTGTTTTTGTGCCTTTCTTTTGGTTAGAACACCAGATTGTCGAGGCAGACGTAGGTTGGGGTGTTCAAGCCGTAGCTCCCCTTGTCGCTGCCGTCGTAGGTCAGAACTACCTTTTTCACTCCTTTCAGGGCACTGAGGTCTACTTTTGTCCACTCGCCGCAGATAAAGGTCTTTTTGTTTCTGAAGTCTGCCAAGTAGTATGTTGTTTCCCCAACTTTCTTGCCGTTAGCGTCGAAGCCGGTGAAGTTTACTGCAAACCATGCGCCTTTTGCGAATTTTGTTGAAAATTCGTTGCCGTCGCGGATTACTTTGTAGGCGTAGGTGCTGTTGTTCACCATTACGCTCTTCAGGTCGGTTGCTTTATCGAAGGTGATGGTTGCGCTGTCGGCATAGGCAACGGCAAAGGTCTTTGAACCGTTCGCTCCGCTTTTGCCGTATACATACATCTCGTTCGTGTATACGCCATCCACTGTGCTGTCTGCCAGTGTCGAATAACCGAAACCCATCCAACTCTGTCCATAGCTGCTAACGCTTAGGGTGTTTTCGAATGTTGTTGTCTTTGTGCTGAAGCTGCCTTTGTAGTCGGTGGCTCCCCATTGTCCTTCGCTTGCTATGCCGGTGGTGTCGCCTATCCAATATCCTTTGCTGTCTACTTCCAAATCTTCAAAATCGATTGTTGTTTGCGTGGTTATTGGCATGTTTTCGTCTTCGTCATCATCGTCACTACACGATTGCATACCGATACTAACTGCACCGATGAGGAGCAGATACACGAATTTGAATTTGTTTTTTAACATGATGGGTACTTTTAGTGATTAATTGTTCTTTACCTCAATTTCCTAAAAGTCTTGGGGGGAATATATACATAATGAGTCCTCCGGTTCTTTTTCCCAGAACTCTTTTGCTATGTTTTCCTATTCTCTTAATCCCGAGAGTTTTAGAAGTATGCTTTTAGGTAGGTCTTCTGACTTGTTCCCAGTTCTGGCGGCCTTCCCACCCGTCGGGTAGTGGCGGTTTCCTCCTTTTTGGCGGATGCCTTTCTGTTTTTTTGTGGAACTTACAGCAGCGGGTACTGTTCCCGACTTTCACGGGATTCCCTTTTAAAATCTGCACTTGGGGTGCTGACTGCCTAAAGGCGTCACAAAATTACGCAATTTTCAGCTTGTTTCTACTTAATTGTTTTTGTTTTTTTTGAGCTCTTCATTTGGTCTTAAGTCCGTCTGTCGCGGCTTCCATGCCTATCAGTGCGCTGCACGTTACGAACGAGGTCATGCTTACTCCTAAAATCCCGTGCAGGTTCAAATTCTGCCCGGTTAGCAACAGGTTTTCTACTGGCGTTTTGGGTGGTAGGAAGGTCAGCAGGGTGTTGTTGGCGTCTTTACGCAAACCATAGGCGCTTCCGTCGCGTGTGCCGGTGTAGTCTCTGTAGGTCAGTGGCGTGCTGGTGTATATGCGGTCTGTTGCCTCGCGCAGGCCTGGTATCTGTTTCTCCGCTATACGAAGGCACTGTTCTGTTTTTGCAGCCTTAAAGGCTTCGTAGTCGCTGCCTCTGTGGCCTATTTGGGTGTCCTTCCATTCCGAAAGTTCTTCCATCTGCATAGGGCATAACAGGTCTATGCTGCTTGCGTACTTTTGGTCTGGTGTTGTGCATCCGTAGCTTACGAGAAGCCCTTTCGGGCATTCTGGTGAACTGATGTTCCAAATATCGGCCCCTTCTTCGTAGAGGTAGAGGTTTTTGTTCTGGTAGGGTAGTGTTTCGGGTTTTATGGCAATGTTGGCGGTAAACATCCCGTACGTGTTCTCCATACGGTCTATGCGCTTTTTATAGGGCTTCCGTAGTCCGACCGCTTCACTGACCAGGCTGAGTGTGGTGGCCGGGTGTGCGTTCGATATGAATATCCTGCCTTCGTAACGCTCCCCATTTGAACAGAGGGCCGCACTTATTTTTCCCGCTTCCCCTTCCAATTGGGTCACCTGCGCTTTGGTTACCAGAGTGACGCCCATTTTGCGTAAATTTTCGCACATGCGGTTGGTGAGTGTTTCTCCCCCTCCGGCCAGTCGGTAGGCTCCTTCTATGAAGGAATTGTTTATCTGTGCGAACACGTAGAAGGGCAGGCTTTCAGGACGCAATTCCATTTTCAGTGAGGTGCCGCTTATTACGTTTCTGAGCCTTTCGTCGCCGATGGTTCCGGCCAGTACCTGGTAGGCTGGCGTAGTGAATGCCTTGTTGTTGTAGAAGTCGTCGGCTGTGCGGCTGCCTAGGGCGTCGAACAGGTGTGCCCCTACGTTGGCTTGTGCCTCGTCGTATTTTTTCAGGTTGTTTTTCTGGTCAGGAAACTGTTCGGCTAGTGCGGCCTGCCAGGCTTCGTGACCCTGCGCGAAGCGGTAGTGTTCGTGACCGATGACCACCTCGTCGAAACACTGTTCGTCCATCTTCTGCCAAGGCAGGTCCAACAGCCCGAAATAATCGAACAACCGGTTTAATGGCCGCCCTTCGTCTAGTCCGCCAACATAGTGGAATCCGGCATCGAAATGAATGCCGCGGCGCTTGAAGCTTTGCAGGCAACCGCCCATTTGCGTGCCTTGTTCCAGCACGCACACGTTCATGCCGTGTTTGGCGAGAATGTACGCACATTCCAGTCCGCCTAGTCCGGCTCCTATAATTACTGCGTCGTATGTCATGACTTTTTTATTGCCTGTTTTGTTTTTAGAGGTAGTAGATGGCGAAACCCAAAGCTCCCGAACCGGCAATCAGGTACATCGGGTTCTTTTTATAGAAGAATACTGCTACAAAGGTGGCTATGCAGATGGCTGCGCTTATCAGGTGTTCTTTCAGGTTGCTTCCAAAGTTTTCCTGTTTCCATGCTATTTCCAGATTGTTGCTGGCTCCTTCTACGTAGTTGTGTATCAGGTCGCAGTCGACCATCATTAGTAGTCCTGCACTGAAAATCAGTCCTACAACGGCTGGCCGTAGCCCGGAATAAAGGTATTGCACATATCGGTTTTTCTCGTTCTTAAATAGGATTTTTATTACGGCCCACATCGCCAGAAGACTGGGCAGTACCAGCGCCAGGGTGGCTGTTACCGAGCCTGTAATGGCTGAGGCCAGACCATAGCCGTGGCTTAACGGCACTTGGTATCCGGCATAGGTGGCTGCGTTTATCGATATGGGGCCTGGGGTCATTTGCGAAAGGGCCAGCAGGTTCGCAAATTCGCTGGTGTTCATCCAGCCATAGTCGTTCACTACCGAGAATTGGATGAGTGAAATCATGGCATAACCGCCTCCGAAGCCGAACAGACCTATATGGAAAAATACGGTGGCCAGTTGTAGATAAAGTGTCAGCATGCGCTTCCTCCTTTCTTTCCCATAAGGCTGTAATTGATTATGCCCCAAAGCAGTCCGCCTAAAGCTGCCGCTAAAATGACGTAAATGGGCGATAGGTAGAACACACAAACGGCTATCACCGCCAATACTGGTATCCATATGGTTTTTGCGCTAAGTCCCACACTTTTCACCATTTTCAACGAGGGGGCGAGTATCAAGGCCACCACACAGGGCCTGATGCCTTTGAATATGGCATTTACCACTTCGTTCTCCCACATGGTGCTGAAGTAGGTCGCCAGTACGATGATGATGACGAACGAGGGGAGGGCGGCTCCAACCATTGCTGCCAGCGAGGCCTTTATCCCCTTTATGCGGTAGCCTACGTAAAGGGCTGTGTTTATGGCAAATACGCCGGGTAGCGTCTGCACCAGGGTTATCATATCCCAAAAGTCTTTTTCTGTAATCCATTTCCGCTGTTCTACTACCGCTTTCTCTACCATTGCAAGCATGGCGTATCCTCCGCCAAGGGTGAATGCTCCTATTTTGACGAATGTAATGAACAGTTCCCAATACAAACTCGCGTGTTCTCTTTCTTGTCCCATTTTTGCGTGTGAACCTTCTTTTATATGCAAAGTTAGGAATTTTTCATCTTACTTTGGTGCTGTTAGGGGTGGGCTGGCATAAAAAAGGGCCTTCCTTTCGGAAGACCCTGAATGTAGGTTCGTCAACTTGTTTTACTTTATTACAAGTTTCATTGTTTTTACGCCTTTTGAGTTGGATACGCGTACCGAGTAGATGCCGGCTGGGAAGTTGTTGTTTACAACAACGTCGCCTTCCACATTTTGGTTGTATACCTTTGTGCCTGCTGTATTAAAGATGCTGACGTTGGCTGCTCCGTCGGTTGTTACAGTGAAATCGTTTTCTGCCGGATTCGGATAGATGGCTACTGCGGTCATGTCGGCTGCGTAGGCTTCTACACCGTCTAATAATTCGAAATCTGGTATCTCAGCACTCTTGAAGGTGAACATAAAGTTAGAGAAGTCGCCTGGTGTTTTTGTTCCGTCTGGTGTGATGGACAAAAATAATTTTTGTCTTCCTTCATACTTGAACAAGACGGTCAGGTCGTTGGCGTCTACACCACCGCAAGCGGTCCACCCCCAACAGGTGTATGGTTTTGTAGGGTCGCCGTTTGCAGCTCCGTTTTCGTCTTGAGCCCCGTCGGGGTAGAGTCCGCATTTAGGGGTTGGTGAAAGTTGGAACGAACCCCATGGATCTGCTAATGGATCATTGCGGTCGGCCCAGCTGCGTATTATGTTGCCGTTCTGCCCAGGTTTGTTTCCTCTGGCAATTGACATGCCGATAGAGCCTGCCGAACTTGTTCCAGAGTTGGTAAGGCAGTGTACGGTGTAATAGCCTGCCTTTTTAATGTCAATGTCAAAAAGCATCCATTCTCCTGCCTCTGTCATACACAGGTTATGCAAATCGGCTCCCACTGTTCCGAAACCGTCGCCCGGTGCTGCCCAGTTGGCTCCCAAACCTGCGGTTGAGTGACTTACGTCTACACAATCGTCGAAGCGGAAACACTCGGTCAAGTCTTCTTTCCCGGAATAGATGGCACCCATGTTGCAACATTCAGCCTCTGTGCCTTTAGCCTCTTCTCCAGTCTTTTTGCCACTCATCTCTTTGTCTTCTGGATCTACGTATGCAGAAGAGTTGTTATCGTGGTAGGCTATTCCGTCTTCTCCCCGCTCGAACCATCCAACGTTCAGTGTTCCGTAATTCTCGCCCAACATTGGAATCTCTTGAATCGCAAATGGCACTGTAGTATCCGGCAGACAACACCAAGGTTCTCCTCCTCCCAGTATTTTTACAATGTATTCCCCCGAAGGGCGGAGGTTGTCTAGTGTGTATGGCTGTGAGCAGTTCTTAATGGTGTTCGAGGTCTCGTTCTTTTCTCCCCATGCCCAATAGCACCACGAAATCAACTGGGCACCATTGTTACCGTTTGGCTGCATACAGCTCAAGAACTGGTTTGCAGCATCGGTACACAAGTTACCGTCACCATCGAAGCGGACTGCACCCCACTCTGAAACGAAGATTGGAATTGATGCGGATGCGCCTACCATACGTGGAACAACGTCACCCATGTGTGAACAGGTGTATACGTGCGTAGAGTACAGTAATCCAAGGTTATACAGCATCTTGTTGATAGGAGCGTTGGCTGCTTCCTGTGGATTCTGGTCCCACTCTGGAGTCGGAATTACGACCATGGCTCCAGGGTCGGCTTTCTCGATGATTGGAAGAATCTGGTTTGAATACTCCTTCAATTCATTCCATGAAAGACCTCTAGGCTCGTTACAGATTTCGTACAAAACGTTGGTGAAGCCGTTCTCCTTAACCCAAGTGCAGTTTCTTTCAAAGAAGCCCTTTGCCTCGTTGAGGTAGTTGTTAGGATTACCTTTACCACCATCAGCCTCAAGGATGTGCCAGTCCAACAATACGTACATGTTCAGGTCGCTTGCCATCTTGATGTATTTTCTGATGGCATTGTCTTGGTATTCGCCATAAGTGCCTTTGCTGTTTTCGGCATAGCAGGCTAAACGGACAATGTTTGCGCCCCACATCTTCATCGCGTTGAAACCATCTTGTTTTAAACAGTTGACAACTTCGTCGTAGTTGATCGAGAACGTACTCCAACCTTTTAATTGGATGGGTTTGCCGCTTTCAGAACTCAACTGGTTGCCTACTAACTTCAAACGACCCCATTCTTGGGTGTAGTTGTTGTTGTAAAAATCAGTCTCGCTCAACTCTGCATTTGCGGCCATTGTGCTGCAAAGTGCGGCTGTAATAAGTAAACTTTTCTTCATAAGCAAATTCTTAGTTTATGTGTATATGTTTCGTGTTTTTTCCTTTGTTGTATAGGTATAGTTGAAAGATTATTAGTACAATCTGCAAGACCTATTTCTATATTGGTTATATGTAGATTGTATGTTTTCTTCATAATGATTTTTCTTTTCTATGCGTAAACTTATAAATTATTTATTTCATTTCAAAATTATGTGCTAGTTATTTAGAAATATCGCATTATTTATCTCTTTTTTCTGCAATTATTACTATAAATTTCTGTTTTTAACTTTTAGAGTCAGCAAAAAAAGAAGGCCTCCATTTCGGGAGGCCTTCAATATGTTTGTTATTTAAGTAAACAGATTACTTAACAACCAACTTGATGCTCTTAACACCATTAGCGTTAGCAACGCGTACGGTGTAGATGCCTGCAGGGAAGTTGTTGTTTACAACAACATCGCCTTCAACATCCTGGTTGTAAACCAAAGCACCAGCTGCACTGTAGATGCTTACGTTTGCAGCACCGCCAGTAGTAACGGTAAATTCGCTTTCTGCTGGGTTAGGATATACTGCTACAGCGTTCAAATCTGCTGCTTCTGCGTTAACACCATCGTGTGATTCTTCATACTCGAAGTCAGGAATGTCTGCGCTCTTGAAGGTGAACATAAAGTTCGAAAGGTCACCTGGCTGAACTGTTACGTCAGGTGAAATAGTCATTTGCAGTTTCTGCACTCCTTCGTACTTGAACAATACGGTCAAGTCGTCAGCAAGGTCAGCACCAGCTGCTACCCAACCCCAGCAAGTCCAGTCTTTTGTAGGATCACCATCCGCAGCACCGTCAGGATCTTGAGTGCCGTCAACATACAAACCGCACTTAGGAGTTGCTGTCAAGTTGAATGAACCCCATGCTTCTGCTTCTGGATCGTTGTGCTCTTCCCATGAACGGATGATGTTACCATTCTGACCTGGATTTTTACCCTTTGCAATCTGGAAACCAATGGTACCAAGTTTTGAAGTAGATGAGTTGGTCATACAGTGAACGGTATAGTAACCCTTCTTCTTAACGTCAATAGTGTACATCACCCATTCGCCTGGCTCTGTCATACAGAGGTTGTGAAGGTCTCCACCTTGTGTGCCGTAACCATCACCAGGGGCTGCCCAGTTTGCACCCAAACCTGCAGTTGAGTGACTTACGTCAACACAATCGCTATAGCGGAAGCATTCTTTCAAATCTTCTTTACCAGAATAGATTGCACCTATGTTGCAACATTCAGCCTCTGTGCCTTTAGCCTCAGCTCCTGTCTTCTTGCCACTCTTCTCTTTGTCTTCTGGATCTACGTATGCAGAAGAGTTGTTATCGTGGTAAGCTATAGCTTCTCCACCATAGTCGAACCATCCTACATTCAATATACCGTACTCTTCACCCAACATTGGAATTTCCTGAATGGCATATTCTTCTGGTTCTGGGATAGGTGGAATTTCTGCCTGACCAAGCAGTACAGGTACGATGTATTCTCCTGAAGGACGGAGGTTGCTGCCAGTATACTGCTGAGAACAGCTCTTGATACAGTTCGACTGCTCGTTCTTTTCACCCCATGCCCAATAGCACCAAGAAATCAACTGGCCACCATTGTTACCGCTTGGCTGCAGGTTGGCGAGGAACTGATTAGCTGCGTCTGTACACAATGCACCGTCACCGTCGAAACGTACTGCACCCCACTCTGATACGAAGATAGGAATTGATGAGGCTGCGCCTACCATACGTGGAACGACGTCACCCATGTGTGAGCAAGTGTACACGTGGGTAGAATACAACAGGCCAAGGTTGTACTGGGACTTGTTGATTGGTGAGTTTGCAGCTTCGTGTGGATTTTGGTCCCACTGTGGTGTTGGAATAACTACCATTGCTCCTGGGTCTTTCTGCTCAATGATTGGAAGAATCTTGTTTGAATATTCCTTCAAGTCGTTCCATGACAAGCCTTTAGGCTCGTTACAGATTTCGTACAAGACGTTGGTAAAACCGTTTTCTTTTACCCAAGCGCAGTTTCTTTCAAAGAAACCCTTTGCCTCGTTGAGGTAGTTGTTAGGATTACCGCTACCGCCGTCACCTTCAAGGATGTGCCAGTCCAACAAAACATACATATTCAGGTCGCTTGCCATCTTGATGTAGTTGTGAACCTTGTTGTCTTGGTCCTGACCATATTTACCTTTACTGTTCTGGGCGTAGCATGCTAAACGTACGATGTTTGCACCCCAAGTCTTCATGGCATTGAAACCATCTTGTCTCAAGCAGTTAACAACCTCGTCATAGTTGATTGAGAAGGTACTCCAACCTTTCAACTGGATAGGCTGTCCGCTCTGTGAACTCAACTGGTTACCTACCAACTTCAAACGACCCCATTCCTGGGTGTAGTTGTTGCTGGCGAAATCAGTGTTGCTCAACTCTGCATTTGCGGCCATAGCACCACAAAGTGCAGCTGTAAGAAATAAAGATTTCTTCATTTTTGAACTTTTTTTGTTAGTAATTATGAATTGAAATTGTTTGTCTTGTTTAAGATGCCCAATAAAGGGATGCTCGTTTCTTTTTAGTTCAGCGTATTTTTTATATACACTTTCTAATTTTGGGCAAATATGAATGTTTTTTAGCGAATTACAAAGCTTTTTAGAACTAAAAATGTGAACAAATCTGTATTTTGTCTGTTTTTTATGTTCTACAACATATATTTCTTTGCTTTCTTCTAGTTCCACATCCGTTATTGTCTCTGTTCATTAACTATACAAAAACTGTGCCTTGCCTGCTTTATGTGACGATGTTTCCTTTTCTTTTTTACTCTGTTTTGACTCCATTCTCTACTTTGATTTTGCTCTTGTGGAGGTGGAAGTCTATTCTCGCGCAGTTTATTTTGTGTCGCATCTCACTTTATTATTGTGGTGGCGCTATTCTGTCCTTTTTGTTGGATTTGTTGCTCCGGTCTGCCCGTCTGTCACTCCTCTGACTGTTGGGCCATTGTAGGTTGCTTGAATTTCTGCACGCTCTAAGGTTGCCTGAATGTTGTGTACGCTTGTCGTTACCGGTGCTTTCGAAAACTCGGTCACATTGTAGTTCTTTATCAGTTTCTCGTGGTACCGGCTGTCGTTTCGTGGTAGCACGAAGGGTTTGCTGGCTTTCCCGTCGTCGCTGATGTGGCTGAAGTAGGGGAGCGCGTAGTTGCCGTCTTCCCTTCTGCTGCAGAATACGATCCAACGGCTGTTGCTGGTCCAATCGTGGTAGCTGTCGCTTTCTGTCGCGCTATTCACTTCGTCCAGCGAACGGACTTTGTTGCCATTCAGGTCTATCATGTAGAGGTCGGCGCTTTTGTTGGTTTGGGTCGATGGTCCGAAACTCGATACTGTTATCAGCAGGAATTTGCCGTCGGGCGATGCTTTGGGGTAGGTGGCGCTTCGTCTTTCTTTGGCGGCCTCATACACCATTTCGTTTTCTCCCCATTCCGTTGCCCCCTTATATCTTACACGGTAGATGTTGTAGAGGAGGTTGCGCGGGTTCATACTTTTCTGGTAGCAGCTGTCGGTACTGTTGAAATAGAGGTATTCGCCATTGCTGCTCCAGCAGGGGTTGCTTTCTTGCTGCTCTGGTGTTTTCCGTATGGGGCTGATCTCATTCTTCTCTATGTCGTAGAGTACCAAGTCGCTGTTGTCGTCGAAGACGTCGATTTTACAGTTGTCGTTCGAACAGAAGCGCTGCAGGACTTTGTTGCTTGAAAAGGCTATAAGTGGTTTGCTGGGGTGCCACGCGGGGTAGATGGTGGGGTTGGCCATGTCGCCGCAACGGGTGTTGATTTTTCTAATCTCTCCATTGTAGGTAAGCAGCAATCCGCCATTCGGACCACGGTAATAGAACATCTTGTTCTCGGGGTGGTTCCGTTGGGCGGTGTGGCAGTTCATACACTTCTGTTGCTGGTTGTTCCCTTTTATGTGGTCGTGGTGGTTGGTGAAAATGGCCTCCTCTTCGCCTTCTTCCAGGTTGAATTGGTATATGCCCATTTCGCCTGAACCCATGTACGATGGCTCTATCAACCGGTAGGTCAGGTAGGGGTCTATGCTGTCGGTACTGACGTTGTTGGTGAAAGGCTTGTAGTGTTCCCACTTGCCCCCTTTCTCTGCATATAGGTCGTATGTGATTCCCCTGCCGTTGGCTTTTTCCAACAGCCGCTTCCACTGTTTTGCCGGAAACGACAGTTCTAAGTCTTTCCCTGAAGTTACAATTAGTTCCTCTTCCCCTGCCGTCAACCTCGCTACCACTTTGTCTGCGGCTTCATCCAGGCGGAAGTTCAGGGGGGCTATGTTGGCCGGTATAACCAGATGGCTATAGTCGGGGTATATAGGTGCTTCTTTACTGTTTTCCACATACTGGCCGGGTAGGCTGTTGCTGCAGCTGTTAAACAGTAATGTGGCTCCAATAGCTATTATATATAATAAGGTGCGTCGTCTCCTCATGGCCTATTTCCTTTTGTCTTTATAGTCGTAAATGTTGCAAAATGCAAAATGGTAACAGAGTGTACCTTTGTATTTGAGCAGCTGTTTGGCTCCTTCTTCTGGCATTCCTTGGTAGAGTCGTAATTCGTGGAAGAAGTTGTTGCACAACTCTATTACTGGTCGGCTCACTGGAAACATCTTCACCAACTGGGGTTGCTTGTTCTGCATGGCGTAAATGGTCAGTGCTTCCTGCATATACACGGGCATTTGTTGGCTATAGTCGTCGCAAGCATATCTGAAGTCGGCCATAAACTGTTTTAGGTTCAGGTAATAGAGGTCTAGCAGCAGGCGCAGGCGCATTTGTTCTTTGTCTGGATGCCTGTATTTTGCGTACGAGGTTTGCAGATTGCAGTTCTCGGTGTAGACGTTTTCTTTGATTTGCCCATCGTACACGCGCTTGTAGCTCGGAAAGTCTGCGAACAGTTGGTCTCGGTTGCCTATATATTTTTCCATCCTGGCCGCCCAACTGTCGTAGATGCTGGTCTGTTTCAGTAGGGTGGTGTAGCGTCTGGCCAGTGGTTGCTCGTCGCGTACCAGCGCATATACGGCAAATTGTTTCAACAACTCGACATTGCGTCCGGTGGTGACCCATTTTTCCATCTCCCAGCGGTAGGCTTTGTTGACCAGCGAGCAATAGAAGTAGAGGTCGGGTGTAAAGGCAAGGTCGGTTATGTCTTGGTAGGGCGATTTTATGGTGTCGAGTCTGCCCGAGTGCTTGAAGGCCTCGTCCCATAAACGGTTGGTCTGGTGCAGGGCTAGGAACCGGTAACTGTCCGATATGTTGGTCGGCGTTTCCAATGCGTTGGCGGCTTCAATTACTTCCTCCCATTTGTGTTCTTCTGTCAGGTGCTGCAGCCTCAGCTCGGTTCTGAAGTTGGTGTCGCGGTTACTGAGTAGGAAAACGCCAACTAGTCCTGCGGCCAGTAGAATCGTGTTGTAGGCCCGGTGGCGTATGTCCACGTTCGTGTAAGGTCCGGCAAGTGGAAGAAGGACTATGCTGGCTAATGCCAACAGCGAAATGGTGAACAAGTTGCCGTATGCGCTGTCGGGCAATGGTGAGAAGAACGCGTAGGAGTAGGCTTCGTTCAACAGGTAGCTGCCCGTAAGGTGGCTGAGCAGCGCTTGCAGAACCAGCGCTGTTCCAGCGCCAGCGACCGAGGCCCTGCGGTTGCTGTGAAACCACGTTGCCGATGCTGCAAGTAACGCGAGGTGGGCGAATAGGCCGATAGCGAAGTACAGTATTGTGCACAATAGCGCTGAAAAAGCGATCCATCCATATCCGCTTTTTTGCTTGATGCCGTTTGCTAGCAATAGGCTGATGGCTAATCCCAATTCCAATTCTACTACATACGCGCTTTCGAAGTTGCAGAACAGTGTGTAGCCTACCGATGTTTGGGCGAACAGGCACAGTAGGGCAGGTAGGTAGTTCAGTACCGTCAGTTGGCTGTTGCCCCCAACAAGTCGGTCGGTCAGTTTTTTTATACCCACCAAGCCCAGCGACATGAACAGGGCTCCCAACCACGGGTAGTAGAGGTATTGGGCTAAATAGCGGCTTATATATCTGAGCAACCCTGACGAATGTTGCATTGTCTCGTTGAAAAACACACTGTTCGCAAGAAACAGGTTGCAAT
Organism: Bacteroidales bacterium UBA4345; assembly: GCA_002396385.1. Taxonomy (GTDB): domain Bacteria; phylum Bacteroidota; class Bacteroidia; order Bacteroidales; family Paludibacteraceae; genus Physcocola. The sequence continues at coordinate 4,054 of DGTD01000029.1, read as the reverse complement.
TCTGAACCTTATAAAGGTACTCATAGTTGTATCCGCCCAGCAGCAGAAGCGCGAAGACTGAAAAGAGGGCAGTGGATGCCCACTCTGTGTTTATCGCCTTCTTCAGAATTGTTGGTTTTTGTTGTTCCATCTTTTGCCTGTTGTTTGTGGATTTTCGCTTATCGCATCTTTAGGATGTTGGTGCAGCCTTCTTCCAGCAGCGAAATTACTAATTCAAAACCTTGTGCGCCTCCATAGTAGGGGTCGGGTACGTAATCTTCCGGTGTGTCGGCGTTGAAGTATTCGCGCATAGCGTGTATCTTGCGCTCTTGTTCTATGGTTTGGGCCCGGTCTCTCAAGTCTTCGATGTTGTTGTTGTCCATCCCTACAATCAGGTCGAAGTAATCGAAATCGGTCTGACGTACGGGTCTTGATATTGATGTGATGTCGTATCCGTGTATCCGTGCGTGCTCGCGCATCCTGCGGTCGGCTGGCTCTCCTTCATGGTAGTTGATGATTCCTGCCGAGTCTATCTCGTATTGGTCTGCGATTTCGGCCTGTTCTGCCAGCTTTTTCAGAATGGCTTCTGCGGCTGCCGAACGACAGATGTTCCCTAGACAGACGAAAAGTATTTTTGTTTTACCAGACATGGCTTCTGTTTGTTAGTCTTCTGCAAATATACCGATTTGTGGCATAAAAAAGGGAAGATTGCCGTACACATTGCACGAAAATCTTCCCTTTGTCGGGTTGATATGTTTTTTGCCTTTCCCTAGAGGCTGTTTTTAAAACTTTGGAATATCTCTTTCACGGTTTCTATCTTTTTCGCCTTAAAGGCATTTGAACCGCAGAAAGCATAGCCATTCTCCAATTTTCCCTTAAAGGCGTTGTAGAGGGCCATTACAATGCAGTAGGGCGATTGCTCGCCTTTGCAGGTCTTAATGCAGTGTACGGGGCAGCGCTTAGGGTGTTTCTCGCCTTTTTCTACCTTGTCGATGAAACTGTTGGCAATGGCTCGCCCTGGCATTCCTACCGGACTCTGTATAATGGAGATGTCTTCCTCTTTCGCGTCAATATAGGCCTGCTTGAACGCTTCAGACGCATCGCACTCTTCTGTGGTCACGAAGCGGGTTCCCATTTGTATACCGCTGGCTCCCAGTTTGAGAATCCGGTCTGCGTCTTCGCTGGTGTATATGCCGCCTGCACCGAACACGGGTATCGATTTCTCGCCTTTGTATTCGTTGGCTACGGCTACCACTTCGGGCAGTGTCTTTTCTAGTGAGAAGTGCTCGTCGAACAACTGGTCGGCCTTGTAGCCAAGATGGCCTCCTGCTTTTGGACCTTCCACTACGATGGCGTCGGGCAGATAGTTATACAGCTGTTTCCACTTCTCGCAAATGATTTTTGCTGCACGTGCCGATGATACGATGGGGGCAAGCTTGGTGGTCGAATCCTTGGTTAGGTACGATGGCAGGTCTAGTGGCAGGCCGGCTCCCGAAAATATGATGTCGGCTTTCTCCTGGATGGCTGTCTTTACCATGTCGGCAAAGTTGCTCATAGCTACCATCACGTTTACACCGATTATACCTTGCGATTTTGCCCGCGCTTTCTGTATCTCTTCTTTCAGACCTAAAATGCTCGCCTTTATATAGTCCGGACTTAATTTCTTGTATATTAGGCCTAACCCGGCACTCGATATCACTCCTATGCCGCCTTCGTTTGCTACGGCCGATGCCAATCCCGATAGTGATATTCCTACACCCATTCCACCCTGGATGATAGGCACACGCAGTGTTAAATCACCAATTTTAATTGAATCCATCTTTATAATTCTCTTATAAAATTTATCGTTTCTTGCAAAATTAAGAAATTTACTACAACGATAAACCTAAAATTGGAAGTTTTATAACTTGACTTAATAAAATATTTATAGCTGAATTTGGTTAGTTAATAATAATAACTTTTTTATCTGAATGTGGCTGAGTTTGTTACGGATTTTTTCTCTTGATATGCCGAAATAGAATGGTTACTCAATTTTTCTTGCCTTTGTAGTGCTGCCTTTGCGCATTTGTGGGCGGCCTACTTGAAAGCTTTCCCTTACGGCGAGGTCGGCATACGGTTTCCCGCTGAAAATGCTCTCTTGGTTGCACATGTCCGCTTCTGTGCCGTAATAGATGATGAATGGACGACCTAAACTCCTGCAGAATGACAAGGCTTCGTCTCTTAGTCTGGTGTCTCCTTTGCAATGGTACAGCAGTCGGTCGGTGTCGTGGTTGTCGAGGAACAGTAGTAGTTTGAAGTCTTTCGGATAGTTGTTGAAGTGTTTCCTGACTTCCCGAATCAGTTCGTTGTTTTTTGTCAGTCTTTCCCCTTTATAGATATGTGAGAGTACTATGTCGCGAAAACGGAAGTCCAATACTCCGTCAAGGACTCCTATGTAGTCTTTCTGTAGTTCCTCTTGGCTTATGCCGTTGTGTAGTTTTTCCCACTTGTGCTTCAAATGGATGGTATTGAATAGCTCGGGAGTGAGTCCGGCACACCAAACTTCGCCTATGAAGACTTTACCGGGATAGGCTTTTTTCATAATCGTCATCCATTCTTTCCAAAAGTCGAACGAGGGTCCTATTGCGTGGTCTATCCTTAGTCCGTCGAATCCGGCGTCGCACCAGAATTCAGCAACTTTGGTTATGTATTCTCTCGCTTCTCTATTGTCCAGGTTTAATTTTGGCAACTCGCCGAAGTTCATAAAACATTTGTAGGTGTTGTCTTCCCTAAAGTAAAACCAGTTGCGGTAACGGCTCTGCTTGTCTGTTATTGCTTCTCTGAAAAATGGATGTGTGTTGGCGCAATGGTTCGGTACGTAGTCGGTTATTATGTGCATGCCGTGGTTGTGGACGTTTTCTATCAGACTCCGCAAGTCTTCCATAGTGCCAAAGTGGTGGTCTACGCTGAAGTAGTCTGTTATGTGGTAGCCGTGGTAGTTCTTGCTCTCGCAAATTGGAGAAAGCCACAGCGTGTTGAAGCCCATTCCCTGTATGTAGTCGAGTTGGCTGTTTATGTAGTTTAATGTGCCGCCCATAAATCTGTTGCCGTTGGGCTGGTCGGTGTCTCCTCCGAAACGGTCTACTAATATATGGTATATGTAGGCTTTGTCAATCCAGCTTTTCTCTTTCCTCATATCGCAATTTGTTTATTAGTTTCAATGTGTTTGTTTTTGCGCTTTTCAGTCCGGGGGGGAGCAGGTCGTCCTCCATCAGGCCTAATTGTTGTTTCAATTCTTGTGCCAATTCGGGGTAGTGCCTGCATTGTTTGTAGGCCAAGTGTATGCAGAGGGCCCTGATGCCTACCGGGTGGTCACACGATAGCATTGTAGTCAGGCAGAAATCAATGAAATCGGTCTGCAATTCTGTTTTATCGAATTCTGTCTCCCGCAACATCGATAACAATATGCGTTGTTTTGACGGACTTTTGGTGTCGATGGCCAGTCGCATAAACTGGGCTTTGTGCGGATATACGTAGGTCGTGCGGTCTTTGGGGTGAAGGTGTTGTGTGACCCATGTCGCGTTGTCCGATGCCTTTTTTGCAACGGGGTCGTCGGTTTCCTCAAAAATGTGGCGCAACAGAAGGTCGATTAAGCCATTGGCGTTATCCTCTGCCAGATTGGCTATCTCGGAAAGGTCTTTCTCGTGCAACCTTCCTTCTAGTTTTTGTTCTATTGTTTTTACACTGTGTGTCATATCGCAAATGTACCATCTTTTTTGTAAATGCAAATGCCATATCTTTTTCTGTGTGGAAACTATATGTGTGCAGGTTGTATTTTGCGGATACGGATTCTCTACAAAATATATATTTAGGTGGAGTATCTCTCTTTTTTGTAAAAGCGTAGTGCGATAAGGCCTCTTTTTTTAGTTTTTGAAAAATACTGAATATTTTTAAGGCTCTGCAAATCAATTGATTTTAAAAAATATTTTAAAATAATTCCCCGAATAGTTTGCCAGTTCGGGAAAAAGGTCTAATTTTGCATCCGCTTTCGGGTTGTAAAACCTGACGCCTCTGGGAAGCGTTCCAGGGGGCTCAC
>DGTD01000094.1 GCA_002396385.1 Bacteroidales bacterium UBA4345 | reverse complement strand
TGGTCGTCCCTGCACCGCACGTCGACTATGGAGTACTTTTTCAATGGGCTGTCGGGAACCAACTCCGGTGGCAGATATTCGATATCAACCACTTTCGCCCCTTCCTTGAACGGCAGCAGCGCATTCAAGAAGCTGATAATAAGGTCGGGATGTTCTGCGAACACCGCCTTGAAAGTCAGGTCGTATTTCGGATCTAGATACTTGCCCATAAGTCAATTCGTTTTCACAAAGTTAACCATTATTCGAAACACTTCAAAAAACATAATGCTCTCCGGTAAACATTAAAATCCACAATAATGCGGTCCGCTATGCCTATTTGTTGGCTTAGCGGACCGCATTGTTTTTCTGTTTTTTTACAGCAAGTTACTTGCCAATTCACTCAGTGCACTACGCTCTCCCTTTACAAGATTGACGTGGGCGAACAATTCTTGTCCGCGCATCTTGTCTATCATGTAGACCAAACCGTTCGATTGGGCATCGAGGTAAGGAGTGTCAATCTGCTGGATGTCGCCTGTGAAGACCAGTTTGCAGTTCTGTCCCGCACGGGTAATAATGGTTTTTATTTCGTGTGGGGTAAGGTTTTGCGCCTCGTCGATGATAAAGTAGGTGTCGTTCAGGCTACGTCCGCGTATGAATGCGAGTGCCTCAATAACCAACTGTCCGCTGTGCTGCATGTCGTCGATGGAGGTCGCTTCTTTGCTTTGTGCTCCAAATTGGCGTTTTATGACGCTTAGGTTGTCGAAGAGCGGTTGCATGTAAGGCGAAATCTTTGCTTTCTCGTCGCCAGGCAGGAAACCGAGGTCTTTGTTCGACATGGCTACTATAGGGCGGGCCAGCAGAATCTGGCTGTATTGCTTGTTTTGCGCCAAGGCGGCAGCCAATGCCAGCAAAGTCTTACCAGTTCCGGCTTTTCCGGTAACGGCCACCAGTTTCAGATTGTCGTTCATCAGGGCGTCGAGGGCGAAAGTCTGTTCGGCGTTGCGACCCTCAATGCCGTAGCATTTCTGTTTTTTTACAGGTCGCAGGGTGGTGGTAGCAGGGTCCAGACGTGCCAGTACCGACGACTTTTCGCTGTTCAGTATCACATATTCGTTGTTGACTACTTTGTCCTGCATTTCAAGCACTTCAATGAAAGGCAGTCCGGAACCAACAAACACACGGTCAACCATATCGCCCGGCAGGTCGAATTCCTGCTGTGCCTGTTCGAATATGTCGACATTGTTTACCTTGTCGGTTTTGTAATCTTCGCAGTCAATGCCTAGGGCTTTTGCCTTCATTCGCAGGTTGATGTCTTTCGATACCAGAATGGTTTTGTGCTTTTTGTCTTTCTCCTGCAGGTCGAGGGCTATGGCCAGAATCTTATGGTCCGGAATCTTTTCCGAGAAAGCCTTCTGTAACTTTTCAGGGTAGGCATCGTTCATTACCACATGCAGGGTACCCAAGCCTTTACCCAACTCAACTCCTTTCTTGAACAAATCGGCAGTTGCCAGCGTGTCGAGCTCGCGGGCAAACTCGCGGCTGTTGAAGTTGATCTGGTCGGTCCCTTTCTTGAACTTGTCGAGTTCTTCGAGCACCACAATCGGAATGTATATGTCGTTCTCCTGAAAATTATAGATGCATCTGTAATCGTGCAGAATGACGTTGGTGTCGAGCACGAAATTCTTTTTAGTTTCCATGGTTGTATGTTTTTAAGATGTTCCCGTCTTTGTACGGTAATACTAATTTGTTTCATTTTACAGTAGCGAATTCGGAAATGCAGCTTTTCTTTCCGCTGCTTTTTCTTTAATTTCGCTTTGTGTAAAGATAGAAATAAAGCCGAAAAAAACAAACAACAAAAAATATATTACACAACATATATGGACTACAAAGAAACCATCGACTATATCTATAACCGTATGCCGCTTTTCCAAGTGGTTGGCAACGCGGGTTACAAAGAAGGCCTCGACGGCATGCGGGCTTTCGACGAACTGTTGCAACACCCCCACCGGTCGTTCCGTACGGTGCATGTGGCGGGTACCAATGGTAAGGGCTCGGTCAGCCACACTTTGGCATCTGTCTTGCAGAGTGCCGGCTACAAGGTCGGCTTGTTCACCTCTCCGCATCTGAAGGACTTTCGTGAACGTGTGCGGGTGAACGGTGAAATGATGAGCAAAGATTTTGTGGTAGATTTCGTGGAGAAGTACGGCAAGTATTTCGACGTCATCTATCCTTCTTTTTTCGAGGTCTGTGTGGCCATGGCGTTCGACTATTTCCGTCAGGAAAAAGTTGATGTGGCGGTGATTGAGGTGGGCTTGGGCGGCCGTCTCGACAGCACCAATATCATTTCTCCTGCTTTGTCGGTCATTACGAATATCAGTTTCGACCATACCAACCTGTTGGGGAATACGCTTGCTGAAATTGCCGGTGAGAAGGCGGGCATCATCAAGTCGGGCGTGCCTGTGGTGATTGGCGAGGCGGAAGATGCTGCCGTACGCAACGTTTTCCTGGATAAGGCTGCCGCTGTGGGCGCTCCTATCCATTTTGTGGATGAAGAAGTGAAGGTGGATAGCGTGGAGAATGGCTTTATGGAGGAAAAGGCCGTGCTGAATTTCAATATCGGTGGCACTTCGTTCGCGACAACCCTGTTGGGCGACTACCAGCGCCGTAACATGGCCACCGCATTCTTGGCAGTTCGTTATCTGCGCGAGGTGGATTTCGCTATTTCAGACGACGCTCTTAAACACGGTTTCCTTCATACGGTAGACCAGACCCATTTGCTGGGCCGTTGGCAACAATTGGACTCAAACCCGCTGACCCTTTGCGATACCGGACACAACGAGGCGGGTATCCGTTTTGTGACCGCCCAGCTTGAACGTACTCCGCACAAGCGCATCCGCTTTGTGTATGGGGTGATGAAGGACAAAGATGTGGCCCACATTTTGCCACTGTTGCCGCAAGATGCCGTTTATTATTATACGCAGGCATCTACTCCACGCGCTATGCCGTGTGAGGTGCTGAAGGAAAAAGCCAATGCGGGCGGACTTGCAGGCGATTGCTATCCGACTGTTGCCGATGCCCTGGCCGCTGCTCGCCGCGATGCCGAACCCGGCGATGTGGTCTTTGTTGGTGGCAGCACTTATGTGGTAGCTGAAATTCCTGGATTGGAATAGAAGTTGCCCTCCTAGATATAAAAGCCGTCGCGGAAAAATTCTGCGGCGGCTTTTTCTTTTTCCCCCTATTGTTTGGTGCTGATAGCTTTCGCTTCTTTGTCTAATATTTCAAGATATTTAGGGTCTATATATTCCCGAATGTCATAGTAGTCTAGGAATATCCGCATTTCCCTTGTGTTGAATTCCAAAGGGAAGGCTTCCCCCATTTTGCCGAATGCGATCCACCACGATGTGGGAAATTCCTCTAAACCGTTGAACTGTCCGAAGTAACCCGCCGAATGTTTGAGGTAACTGCGCATATCGCTCCCATATTTCTTGAAAGATTCGACGCGCGTAGTGTCGAATATGTATCCAGCCATATAAAGGTTGTGTGAGTTGACGAATCTCATGAATCCGTCTTTGTCTTTTATCAACTCGCTCACGCTAATCTCGTCTCCTGTTGTCCTGTCGAAAACGATGAACGTGTTGTCGCTATTGTCGTGCTTTGATTGGTTTTCAAAACCGAACGACAACAAACCATTTCCGCATATAAACGACATCTTGGAACCCCTTTCATGTTTAGGAACCCATTTTTTGATGCCTGCCACAATCCGGCATTCGGTGTCGTAGTCGCTCTTTCCGAACATAACGTCAAGCATTCGGTCGCGGATTTTTTCAGTGTTTGTACAGCCGTATATCTTCTCTGGAAGATAAACCTTCTTGTCCTCATAACTGCCATTGACGTTCCTGAATTTGTAGACCTTGATGGAGTCAGGAGGAAACGCGTTTTTATAGGTCGAAGTCTTGAAGCCGTTAGCCTTCCCCATTAATTTTTCCGCATACGGGGTTAGCCTAGGGTCGCCCTTTTTTATTAGAATCTCGTTCCAACTGGGGTCGGCACACGATTGTTGAAACATTATGTGGTTGCATTCGATGTACTTTATTCCTGTTATAACGCACTTGGTGTTTTTGGCTTTTACGCTTTTCAGTAAGTCGGTCACTTGAATCCTTTTGCCGCTTTCGGCATCGTAAATAGAATTAAGGTTAGACTTTAAAATGCCGCCTTCTTTTTCCAATTCGAAATACTCTATCGTGAAGTTTGTCAGAACATCTGGTCTGTTCTCCTCGACGGTAAGCTTTTCAATATCATCGTTGCAGAACACGTCGTAACCTTCCATCTTCTTAATCTTTGAAAACGCATCTTCGAAAGTTTTCGCTGTCTTAATGGCGTTGCAAACTGCCATTGCGATGGGGTGGTTGTATTTTCTGGCTGAAATCTCTTTGATGATGTCTTCTTGCAGGTCGGGGCTGTCTTTGTATTTGAGTCCATTGTCTGGAAGAGATAAGGTAAATTCAAACATCAGTTCTTCGTAAACAGCCATAGTGGAGTCGTTAGGCTTTGGTTCGGCCGCATCTTCTGTTTTCTTGTCCCCGCTTTCCATTGTAGGGACAGCAACCTCTTCGATATACAACGTACTCTCGTCAAGCAGACGTGACGTAAACGGGGCTTCTATTTCAGCACTTGTGTGCCACGTCTTCTCTTTCGCTCTGATAAGGAACTGTCTGGAAAAGTCCTCTGCTGAAACTACAAATGTGTTAAAACAGAACAACAGGGTTATTAGTAATGAAATTTGTCTTCTCATGGGTAAGTTTTGCGTGTAGAATAGTGTCGCAAATTTAGGCGTTTTACTTAAACTTGAGTGAAAACAACTCTTTTTTAAGCTTTTTTTAGTCCTTTGATATACAGTGTGATGAAAAATTGATTGAAAAAATATCTGAAAAATGCGCCCAAACGCTTGTTTTGTCCTAAAAAATCCCTAATTTTGCACTGCAATAAGGAAATCGGGCTTATAGCTCAGCTGGTTCA
>DGTD01000019.1:13447-27262 GCA_002396385.1 Bacteroidales bacterium UBA4345 | reverse complement strand
TAACGTTTACCGGACAGCAATAATTAAGAATGTAGAATGGGTTAGAGATGACAGAAAAGGAATTGTACCCTCGGAAAAGGTGTGTTCTTAGATGATGTGGCAGTATTGTGGATATTCCTTATTCATTAAAAAGTCCTGTATAGAAATTTTGTACTTGTATTTAACGTCAGTTGATTGTGAATAAAAACTACTTTTCCTGATATTGGCGTTTTGCGCCACAAAGAAGGCCGGATGTGTCTGTGTAGACGCATCCGGCCTTGTTCTTACGTGTTCCGCACCTGTTTTAGTGGCGTCTGTCCGCTTGTAGAAGGCTAAGGACTTATGTCTTGTGTGGAACGGGACCGTTCCGCTATGTTTCGTTAGAATACGAATCCGAAGCGGAACGCAAAGCTGAAGGCTTGATGGTAGTCATCGTATGTGTCCCAATAATAAGAATTTCCGCTATCTGTGTCCCAATAATATCTTTGACTGTAGCCCTCTTCGCATGTTTTGGTGGTTTCTATACTGGTGCTGAGAAAAAAACGATGAAATCTGCATCCTATGTCAAACGATCCGTAAAAGCCAGTGCCTTCTGAATCTCCTATGTTGAAGGCCGCTCCTGAGTTTAGTGCTATAAAAGGTGAAATTTTTCGGTTGAGTATGTCGTAACGGAAATTTGCAAAAACGGGTATTGTTATCATATCCTTCCAGTCGTTTATGCAATAGCGAATTCCAGAACCCAAACCGATGAACAGTTTTGGATTAAAACGGAATCCGTGGATTGCCGAAAAATCTAATCCGATTGTCTCATTTTCACCAATTAGTGTGGCAGAGCTTATTTGTCCGCTGTACCCCCTTACCAACGGACTCAAATTGTTGTCCTTCGGGGTTGCTATATCTTCGTTGTTCACCGACTTTTCACGGGTTATTTTGTCAATTTCGTCGTAATTGCAGACGAAAGTGCTGCCGTCGGCAGTTTCAACAGTGAGGGTTTTGTTAGGGATAATTTCAACAATGTCGCCTTTGATGATGCTGCCGTTTTTCAAGTAAACAACCTCTTTTGCGGAAGAGATTATTGGGGCTGCGGCCAGCAATAAAGAGAAGATTGTTTTTTTCATAATGTTTTTGTGCGTCCATTGCAACCTGCTGGACGCTGTGTTTCTATGGAATGTTGGTTGCAAATACCCATGGAAAAAAATGAGGCAAACATTCTTTCTTGTTTAAATAGATAGTGCAAAAATAATAAATAGATAGTATAAAGTTTACTATATCTGTTTTTTTTGAATGTCGCGTGTTTAATTAAAAGGTTGGCTTGTAGTTGTTCTGCTGGCACTTCTTATCTGTGACGATTTATTACTAACAAAAAAGGGCGTATCGTTCTGATACACCCTTTCGTTTTTTATCCGCAGCAACTCATATAACCGAGTCACCACCAAGCTGTTCCGATTCGTCCTTTTTCTCGAGTAAAGAATCAAGGTCGCTGTCGTTGTCTCTGCCATTCGGGTCAGCACCGTATTGGTTATCCCCATGGTCGCCTTCTTTCAGTGTCAGATAGAACAGGTAAAGAATGCCCACAACGGTAAAGGCAATAAAGAACCACCAACCACTGTGGTTCGTGTCGTGCAGACGGCGGACCAGCACACATACTGAAGGTATTAGGAATATAAACCTGAAAATCCGGGCTGCAGCATTTATCGCTTTGTCGTCAGCGTCTGGGAAAACGATTGCCACAGTGCCTACAAACACAAGCGCCAACAAGAAATAGAACAATTGAAAATACCAATACTCCGACCTTCCGGCACGGCCTGTTCGAACATTGAATTTCTTAAAACAAGTTGAGACAGATTCTGTAAATGTCATAATAAAACTGTTGGAACGAAGTTTTGTCAATAATAAAGGGAAAAGACCAACCTCCGTTCCTTAATTTTAATGTTGGTCTTACTCCCATCTTTTTCGTGAATTGAAGATAGTAGAAAAAAACTGATTGCTGCAAACTTGCAAGCATGCAGCTAAAAAATGCACTAACGTATAGGCAGGCGTTCCCAAATACAGTCGGGTATCAGGCGCCAGAACCATACCACTATCCGGTAGCGCCAATCAATGACTACTTTCCGCTTTTTTGCCAGCACGGCGTTTACAATCTTTTCTGCCACAAAGTCGGGCGACATGAGCAACGGATATTTGTCTCCTCTCAAAAAGTCGGTAGCGACAAAACCAGGGCGGATGTCGGTGAACCGGATGCCTAGTTTCGAGAAACGCGCTTGCTGGGCCAAACACTGCAAATAGGTATTCTGCATACGTTTAGTTGCCGAGTAGGCTGGTGCCGCACCCAGTCCCTTCGTTCCTGCCACGCTGCTGATGGCGGCAATATGTCCCACTCCATTCCGTTTGTCTCGGAAATAGCGGAAGGCTGCGCCCACCATACGTACAAATCCCGTTCCGTTGGTCTCGAGGGTTTTCAGTTCCACCTCTTCCCTCAAGTCACAATTCTGGCTGCCGTAACCCGAACTGTGGAAATAGAGGTCCATACCTCCCAGTTGGTCAATAAGTTCTTGCAAATGTTGGGGCGCCTCGGCCGATGTTACGTCAACGACCTGAATTTTTACCCGGTCGGGGTACTGTTTTTGCAATTGTTGCAGCTCGCCAAGGCGGCGGCCCGCAGCACCAACTGTCCAGCCCCGCTCCAGCAACAAGCGGGCCACTCGCAGCCCCATACCCGAGGTGGCTCCCATCACTACAGCTGTTTGAGTCATTTTTTTTCTTCGTTTTTATTACAAATATCGGCAACAGCAGAGATTCCAGCAAATATAGGCCCCTATTTCTTAGTGCAGGGATGTGGTCCTTTTACTTCACTACCACCTTTTTGTTCCCAACCACGTAAACTCCGGCTGGTACAGACACGAAGACTGGCATACCGGCCGACAGGGTATAAGTGCCTGTATGAACGCCGGTGGCAGTGTGGATTTCGGTTTCGAAGTCCATTCCCGACGTCAGCGATATTCCCCCTTCTACCGCAACAACCGTAAGCGGCACATCGAGTTCTACCTGTATGGCTCCGGTGTTTTCCTTTTTCGAACAGTAGAGCATGAAAGTTGCGTCGGCATCGGGCATCTCCACGTCCAAGAACGTGGCCGATTCTGCTATAGGGGAATAAACCGTCAGCCCTTTGTCGGTTTGCATTCCGACCGAGTCGACGCGCATATCCTCTTGTTTCGTCCAAGAAACGTGCACCGAGTCGCCATAAAAAGCCTTTTCCGCACTAACAACGGCCCCACCCTCTGCCGAGACAGCATGCTGTTTCAGCGGTTTGCAGTTGCGGTTATAGCGGTAAGCGTCGAACACAGGCAGAGCCCGTCCCTCGAAGTCGAAAAGCGTCGTGTTTTCCACCACATTGGCATCGGGCGTGTTCCATTTGTACCAATGTGCCCATCCCGTCGCATTCTTGCCCGACGGGTCCTCCACATGAATCATCATAGGGTCCCAATAGAGGTCGCCCACCACATGGTTCACATTGCCAGGAGCCACACCCTTCAGTTCGTTCAGCACATCGGCCATAAAACCCTTCTGTCCGTTCTTGTCGAACAGGTAGCGTTGTTTGTAGTCGGGTGCTGTATAGGGTAGCTGTCCCTCGTGTCCGTCTTTACGCCGTTCGGTCCAGTTGTAGCCCGTTTCCATTACCAGAATATCCTTCTTATAGCGGTTGATGAGTTGTGCGTAGAAATTGGCAGCCTGTGCAGCGGTGGCAGTACTCCACGAAGGGTAATACGAGGCACCAATCACATCGAAATTGGCCCCCGCCTTCTTCAACTCGTCGAAATACCACGAGTAGGTCCACCAGTCCACATGTCCGGCTTTGTCGACCACATCGTAGGTGTTGTCGGCCAAATGTATAACCACCTGCGAGTTCGGGCTGACCTCCTTAACCGCCTTGTAGCCCGCATTCACAATTTTAGCGATAGCCGTCCAGTTCTTGTAGCCCTGCGGCATATCGGCAGAGGCCTCAGAAGCCGGAACATCGTAAGAATAGGCATAAGGGAAAAGGAATCCGCCGTTGGTCTCGTTACCGAGCGAGACGTAGGCCGGATAGATGCCGAGCGCAGCCAGGTGCTGCATCACCTTCTTTGTGTAGTTGTAGGCACAGTCGGCCAGCGTTGCCACTTCGTTGCCGGCTCCGGTTTTCTTCACAGCTTCCAGCCAGTCGGCAGGAACATTCTGCCGGGTACCGTTGCTCCAATAATCGCTCCAGTTGAAAGTGAACTGGATGTCCATACCCGCCTCGTTGGCCATTTTTGCCAGTTGCAGGCAGTCGCTTTCGTCTTGGTAGCCTTCGGGCAGGCAGTAAGTGCCGGTATTGTCGGGCTGTCCCGGATTGTTCGACAAGCGTATGCGGACAAAGTTCATACCGTTGCTGGCGAGGTAGTTGAGGACGTTCTGCGCCATCTCTTCCCGGGAAGCACCGCTAGGGCACAGCGTGTTACCCTTCTCGTCGGCATAGCGTCCGCCATAGTCGAGCACATAGTTGAGTTCGGTAATATCGCCACCCTGGTAGAAATGGAACGCGTCGGACTTCGTCACCTCCAAATCGGCCACCTGCACCTCGTCCGCACCATCGGAAAACAGGCCAGCCAGCAGCGAGTTGCCCAAGGTACCCACGCCACGCACCGTCACCTTCAGATTCGAGCCGACAGGGACAGCCGTCGAGGCCATAGAATAGCCCTCGCCCTTACCAAAAAGGAAGCAGACGCCATTGGCCGAAGGAGCAGAGAGCGTAGCCGTAATGTCGTAAAAACCAGGGGTAAGGTTGTTGAAGAGGCGGCAGGCCGAAAGCGGTTCGCCTTTGTACAGCACCACCTTGTTCCCTTCTTGGTGTCCCTTTTCCTTGTCGGCAAAGCGTTCAAGGAAAGAGACATCGGTATTCTTGCCTGAGAAATCGTTCACCAGCGTTCCGCCAACAAAGTCCCAACCCTGGGCAGAAGCAAACACAGGAGCGGCCAAAAGCGCCCCACCTAGCATATATTTATAGATTTTTTTACCGAGCATTACCTATAATGTTATAAACCAACAGACAAATATAGGCAAAAACTACGTTTCCAATCCACTTCTCTCCACCAAAAACCGCTAAAGCACACCAGGAACCCCTATCGCATACAAAGGGATATTCGTCATCCAATCTTGTTCACGGAAATGAGACATAGAAGTGCGGATGCCGTGCAAAGCAGGATACTTTTTCACAAAAGACTTCAAACTTTTCGCTTGCAAGTTCTCTTTCGCCTTCACTTCTATCGGAATGATTTTATCCTCCAATTGCACTAGGAAGTCAATCTCTCCCGACGAATTATCAGCAGACCAATAATAGACAGATGACATAGAGGAACGTAATTGGAGGTTTACGCGAAGGGTTTAATTTCCATTCTTTTAGATATTCTACCGCTTTCCTATACATACTCTCACACTATTTTCTGCAAAAATATAAAAAGTCCGCCTTAAAAGTGTAGCATCAATACAAAAAGTCCGACTAAAAAGTGTAACAACAATACAAAAAGTCCACCTTAAAAGTGTAGCAACAGCACAAAAAGTCCGACTAAAAAGTGTAACAACAATACAAAAAGTCCGCCTTAAAAGTGTAGTAACAGTACAAAAAGTCCGACTAAAAAGTGTAGATTAGAAATAAAATAAATTGATAATCAAGACTTTTTCCCAAACAGATCCGCCATCTTCATTTTTAGTTTATAGCGGCGTATAAAAGCCATATCGTGACGGCGTTTCACCTCCAACAGGTCGGCGAGCATCTGTCCGTCTCCGTCCATAGCCCTCACATAGGCTTCTGCCACAGCCCGGAATTGAGGTATGCCTCCCGAAAACCGTGTCATGTTCTCGTACCGGCTGGCTGCCGGAGGCAGTGTGCCTTCCGCAAAGAAGTCCATACGGTTGATGTCGATTAGCGAAAACGTGTTGGAACCATCGGGTTGCGGGTGGTAAAGCACGTTGGTGGAGTTCAAATCGTGGTGCAAGATTCCCTTTTTGTGCAGGGTAGCGATAAACTCGCCAAAATCGGCCGCCAGTTGCACGTCGAAATCGTCGATGTTGATGCGTTCTTCGATAGGCGGCGCAAAATCAGCCTTCGAAATATAGTAAC
The DNA here is from genome assembly GCA_002396385.1 of Bacteroidales bacterium UBA4345. Taxonomy (GTDB): domain Bacteria; phylum Bacteroidota; class Bacteroidia; order Bacteroidales; family Paludibacteraceae; genus Physcocola. The sequence continues at coordinate 21,147 of DGTD01000019.1, read as the reverse complement.
CGTAAACCATACGTCCGCCCTGCCATTCCTCGGCGTAGGCCATCGCTTCGGGCGTTTCGATGCCACGTTTCTGCAGTTCCAGCGCATTCTTATAGGCCCGCTTGGCCTTGCTGGCGCGGAAGAGGGAATACACCAAACTGCGGAAGAAGCCAAGGCGTTTGAAGCGTTTCACCACCAGTTGGCCGTTGTCGGAATCCATCAACTTTATAACGTTGCGTTTGTTATAGACCGTTTTGCCTCCAGTCTCAAACAACTGGGGCAGGTTGTTGACGAATTGTGAGAAAGTGTTTGTGTTGTATTTACTGTTAATTTCGAACTTGAGTTTTGGCATAAGACGAGTAATTACACAAACAAAGATAATGAAAGAACCCCTATTTATTGTAATTTTATCGGAATAAGACGCCGAAGTACCGCTCAAAAATCATTCGTCGGAGCGATACGCTCTATAAAACTTTCGTATTTACGGAAGACTATTACGATTATGTCTGTGGACTTCAAGGGAAATTTTGTTTTCTTTTTATTCTTTTGTCCAAGTCTTGCGGTGATGCTCTTGATGGAGGTCTATAGAAGGTCTGAAAAATAAACTGCTGTCAAGTCCACGGCCTGCAAACGTATCTTATGATGAACTTAAAACATATTTGTCGAATTATGAAAAGTATTGGTAAATGCTTGATGATGATAATACTTGTTGGTATTGTCTCTTGTGGAACGGAAGGTGATATGGATTTGTCCCCAACAAAATTTATATTTAAAAATAAAACGAGTCATAGTATTAGGGTTGATATAGGTTATGTCAATGATACTATAAATTTGTCTCCATTTTCAACGATGTCGTATATAAGCGTTGAGGGAGGTCAATACCCTTTCCTTTTTGATGGAACGTGTGTTGTATTTGATGACACTTTTTCTTTGTATTTGAATAGTGAAGATACTTTGTACGTCAACGATTATGACTTGAATATACTGCATCGTAGTGCTTTCGAATCTGTTTTTAAGAACGATACGCTCTATAAAACTTTCGTATTTACGGAAGACTATTACGATTATGTCTGTGAACTTCAAGGGAAATGATAGCCCAATGGAGTTGGACTTATATGTGTTCGGTAAACGTTTGTTCGCGGAGATTTGTGTTATTTGATGATTATTTGATATTTTTGTAGTTCTTAAACTTATTATTGTTTTATTGATATTTTATTTATTTGATGCGTAAGGTTTTATTTGTTTTTATTGGGATAATCCTTTTATCCCATTCTTGCAGCGATAAAGACGAGGATTTTGCAATTACTAAGGTTGTTGATAAAGAAAAATTCGATATTAATGTTAAGAAAATTTCATTGGGGCGTAAATTTAAACTGGCGTATTCTATTGATAATATGCAGGCAGTGTATGATTCCTTGAAAGAAATGTCAGGACTTAAAAGCGTCAATCAATTAGAACCAACACATTATTATGTACGTTTCCTCCCTAAGGATACTACTGAATTTGATTTGTTATTGTCTGATACTTCGTTAGTTCTTTTCTCTACACCGTTTGATTATGAAGTGGAAGGGGCTGGAGGAGAAGAATACCACGATCCTTCTTTACCAGATAATCAGATTACCTGGCAGTATACAAGTGTGCCTATAGATTATGAATTTCCAAATGTGAAATATGAAATTTTGGACAGGCTATACATTTCGCCTGATTTTGATTTGTCAAACAATGATGATGGCTGTATTTATGATGATTCAGATTCGTATAGTGCTTTAAAGTCTGCGATGTCTTTTAGCCGTAAGTTGCAGATTGAAGCGTTCGCTAGAGTTGGATGTGATATAAAAGTTGGGGAAACAGGCAAATCGTTGAAGGGATTTTTGTCTTTTTTAGATCCAACTTGGACACCCAAGGCCTGTATTTATGCTAAAGAAGACCTTTTAGGGAAAAGCATCCCGTTGAAAGGTGTAAGAGTGTATATTTGTCATGGAGGAGCTATTGCATGTCGGACAACTAATGCCGATGGTTATGTGAAATTTCCTAAATGTATTGGTCCTGTCCTATACAAAATCGAGTGGGCAGACAAGTATTGGCGTATATATGACGGCATACCAGGACTGCCTGTCTTCTATTCGGGGCCAACTAAGAGAAGTAATTGGCTTTTGAATATAACAGGAGGACAATCTTTGCATTATGCTTGTATTCACAGAGGATGTTATCTTCATTTTTATGATGAAAATTTTGGTATTTATAGACCTGTTAATAGAGTCAAAACTGCTGTGATTCCGCATAAAATATGTTACAAAATGGCTATGGGCTCAGGGCAGTACTGTTCTGATTATTCCGCATTTACGTCGAATATCGCACCAGATATTAAGGTTTATGGTAAAAATAGTAAAGGTCAGTATAAAACGACATATAGTGTATTCAAAACCATGGTTCATGAACTTGGACACATGCCTCCCACTGTCTTTATGTTGACAGAGCCAAGTATATGTTTGTTGATGACAATGTGACTGATGCTTGGGCTGTAGCTGTTGCGTGGAAACTTTGTTCTGAAAAATATAAAAGATTGGGGGCGACTGATAAACAGATAAAAGAATTTGAGGCTTTTATAGCATATCAGGATTGGCCTAATAACGATGACTCACAATATAGTCCTCTCTTACTAGATTTAATTGATGATTATAATCAGTATTCTAAAGATAAAAAGCAAGGTAATGGTCTGTTTGACAATATTGAAGGTTATTCTTTGCCTACGCTACAAAAGTATTTGATGGATGTCTATACTTTTAAAGGTCTGAAAAATAAACTACTGTCAAGTCCACGGCCTGCAAACGTATCTTATGATGAACTTAAAACATATTTGTCGAATTATGAAAAATATTGGTAAGTACATTTTTTTATTTGTTACTACTGCGCTTTTGGGCTGTAGTAAGGAGTCTGACAATATGGGAGTTGGTCCCACAAAGTTTATTTTTAATAATAATACAAACCATTTTATTGAAATACTTATAGATGAGGCGGATCTCTCAATGGCGATTCTTCCGTATTCATCTTCGTGTTATGTGAATAATGATGGAGGACAATACCCTTTTGTTTTTGATGGAACGAAGGTCGTGTTTGACGATTCGCTTTCTTTTGCAATGGATTATGACGAAGAAATGATGGTTGACGATTATGATCTGAATTTGCTTCATAGAGGAGCCTACGAATTTAGTCGTCGGAGCGATACGCTCTATAAAACTTTCGTGTTTACGGAAGACTATTACGATTATGTCTGTGGACTTCAAGGGAAATTTTGAGGCAGGAGCGGTGCAGGTGCGTTACAGAAAGCGCACCTGCCCGCCTAAACTCTGTGGAAACAGAATGTTTCTGCTGTTTTTGTTTAGAGCACAACGCCGAAACGGAGTACAAAGTTGACGGCTTGGTAGGTAAACTCCTCGTCTAGGCCGTAGTTACTCGAACTATCGTCTTCGCCGCATACGGTTTCTATGCCTGTGCTTAGCATGAAACGCTTGAAACGGCAACCCAAATCAAGTCCTCCGTAGAAGCCGCTGGCGTCGTAGAACTCGTCAACGGCAATGGTCGCTCCAAGTCTTGCCGAAATAAACGGGGTTACGCTATAGTCGAAAATGTCGTACCGGAAATTTGCGAAAACCGGTACCGCCACATGGGTGTCGTAACGGTCGTCGGCAAGACGGATGCCTGAACCCATACCTAGAAAGCTGTGTTTGTCGAATTGGTGGCCGAAGGCGGCCGAGATGGTTATTCCATACATGTTGCCCGTAATCAGCGAGCCATAGATCTGGCTGTTGAACCCCTTTTTCAAAATTTCCCTTGGGGCCTTTTTTGGGGGGGCTGCATAGGCTTCTGACGTGTCGTGTTCAATTTTCTCTATCTCGTCGCTCTTGAAGACGAAGATGCTACCGTCGTCGCTCTTTATCGTTACAGACTGGTTGGGAATGAGTTCTGTTATGTTTCCTTTAACGATGTTTCCGTTTTTCAGGTAGACCGCTTCTCTGGCAAAAACGGTCATTTGTGCCAGGGTTAGTAATAGTATTAGCCATTTTTTCATAAGCGGGTGTTTTTAGAGGTTAATAAAATAGGTTTTGCTGACTCAGAATACGACGCCCAGCCTGAAGAAGCCGCAGTAGCCCCTGAAGGTGTTTTCTTCCACCAGGTCGCGATGGCTTCCCCATTCGTCATTCCTCCATTCATATTCAAACTCTCTTCCGCAGGCGGTCTCTAATCCGAAACTCAGCATCATCCGTTTGAGGCGTACGCCGAGGTCGAACGTTCCATAGAAACCGCCGACGGCTTCTGATAGGGGTATGGTGCGTCCGGCACGGACCGACAAGATTGGCGACACTTTCTGGCTTACCGCATCGATGCGGACGTTGGCAAATACGGGGACGGTCAGATTCCCCAGGCTTTCTATGGTCGAATGCCTGAGGCCGCCTCCCACGCCCACAAACACCAGGTCTTTGAATTGGAACCCATGGGTAGTGGCTAACGTAAAGCCGATAAAGTGGCCCGCAAAGAATTCAGTGGTAACTTGTCCGCTGTACCCCTGGTCGAGTGGCGAGACGTAGGGGGGCTTCGCCTTTCTGCCCCTCTTGTTACCTCTGTTGTTCTTGGGAACTTCTTCGTCGGTCTCTTCGCCTGTCACTTTTTCAATCTCGTCGTGGCTCCATGTGAACAGGTTCCCGTCGCTGGTCCTGACTTTTATGGTTTGGTTGGGAATGTACTCGATTATTTCGCCTTTCACTACACTGCCGTTTCTCAGGTAGACGGTTCCTGTTGCGGAAACAGTCTGTTCTACAACTGCCAGCAAGAGTATAAGTAGTAGCTTCTTCATATTCTTCAGGTAGTTTGGTTTGTAGTTGTCTTTGAGTTAGTCAGCCCGGCTTGTGTTGGCCGGACGGAGGCCCGGCTCTCCTGGTGTCAGGCGGGAGCCAAGCCCGAGAAGTAGTTAAAGTAGATGTATGCTGCGGCCACAATGAAAGCGAAGGCTAAAACGAACTTCAGCAATCCGTTCAAAATCTTGAAAAGCAGGCCGAGTACTACGATGGCTACAATAACGTAGATGATGGTTTGCATAATATAATTGTTGTTTTGTTTTTGCTAATATACATACTATTTTGTTAACATCAAAGAGTGTGGTGTCAGTATTCCAGCTTAGCCTCTAGTTGGTAGTGGCGGCCTGGCATGGCTTTGTACGGAACCGTCTGGTAGTCAGTGTCGAGCAGATTGTTGACGGTGGCCTGTAGGCCGAGGTGCCAGCTCTTGCCTAACTTGAATTTGTAGCCCAGCGACGTGTTGCACAGCCAATAGGCGTCCATCGTTTCGAAAACGTCGCTTGTTGACCGCCTGCCCGTGTAGCTGGTGGCGAAAATCCATTTCCAGGTCCTCCAACGGCCGGTGAACGACGCCGACAGGTTGTCTTCGGGCAACAGGGCTATCTGCCGGCCTTTGAAGGGACGCATCTCCGAAAAGCCTTCTTTCACCTCGGTGTGGCTGTGGGTGTAGGCGGCTTGCAGGGTCTGGCCCTTTGCTTCGAGTTTGGCACCCGCCTCAAAACCGTTCACTTCCACCAGGTCGACGTTGATGGGTTTCCAGACATTGCCGCGCGGCATCCACAAAATCCAGTTCTCCACTTTGTTGTGGAAGGCGGTTGCCGTCAGTTGCATTAGGCAGAGTGGTGTTTGCAGACGCCATTCGGCCCCTCCGTCGTAGTTGGCGGCGTCTTCCGCTTTGAGGTACTTGTTGTCGAGGTGTCCCCAGTAGCGGTCGTTCAGAGTGGGTATGCGGAAGTTCCTTGAGATGTTTGCTTTCAAACGCAGATGGGTGCTGTCGTGCTCCACAAGTCCGAACTTTATGCCCGCCGAGGGAGAGAACGGTGCGTCTTCGCCGCTGACCCATTGTTGCCGCAGTCCGCAGTTCAGGTGCCAGCGTTTGCCCATCTGGCTGTGTGCCAGGGAAAAAAACTCGTTCCTCCATTCGTGGAGGCCGTCGTTGTAGGCGTACACCTCGGGAACGATGTATTGGATTTGTGCGCCAGCCTTGACTTGCATTTGCCGGAACCAGCCGTCCAACTGCCATTCGTGCTCGGCATCGGCGCCCGCCAGCCAGTCGTGTGTGGCAATCAGGTCGCCGCCATACTTCTGGTGGTCGTTCAGGTAGGCGGTCTTTGCGTTAAGGGTCAGCCAACCCCTGCGGCTGTAAACCAGCAGTAGGCGGGTGTTGCGGTCGCTAATGTCCTCGTATCTGTCAGCGTTGCGGTTGTTCTGTACCGAGGGCTGTATGTTGCGGTCGTAGGCGGTGTGCCAGAAGTGGAGGGCCAGTTGTTGTTGCCTGCGCAGGTCGTAGTAGAGGTCTTGCTGCAGACCGTAGCTGTTATAGCCGGCGTTGTGCTGCACTTGGGTGCTTTTGCCGCCAAATTCCATCAGTTGGAAGTGGAAGTCGTTGTCGGCCCGGTTGTAGAAGAGGGCGGTCTTCCCCGTCAGGCGCTGTCCTCCGCCTTTCAGTTTCAGGCCTGTGAACGACTGGCCGTAGCTTCCTACCGTCTGCATCAGCAGCCCGTTGAAACTGTTTTTTGCGGGAGCGCTGTTGCGTAGGTCCACACTGCCCCCTATAGCCCCGCTGCCGTAGAGCGAGCTTTCGCCCCCGGGCGCCAGTTCGGCGTAGTCGAAAAAGAAAAGGGGTATCAGACTGAAGTCGGTCTGCCCCATAGTCAGCGAATTGATGCCGACGCCGTTCCAGCTGACAGCCGTTTGCGAGGCCGCTGTTCCGCGCATCGAAACGGAACTGTTCATCCCTTTCCCGCTTTCCTTCACAAACACCGCACTGTGTCCGCTCATGTAGTCCGAGAGTGTGCCGGCCTGCAGGGAGCCCAGCACGGCCGTGTCGGCCATGGTCGCATGGTCGGAGTAGGTGGAGGGCAGGCTCTCTTTCTCGATGCGTTTGCCGCGGACCTCCACTTCCTCGATAGGGGTGACCTCTTGTGCGGCGGCAGTTGCGGCCGACAAGAAGAGGAAGAGAAGACTCCTATGTCTGAAAAATTTCATAACTGCGGTATGCTGTGCGTTGTTTTTCTGCAAAGGTAGGCATTATTTGCCATTCGCATTCCCTTCTTTTGTTTTGATTAAAGACTGAAAATCCGTATCTTTGCGTGTTTTTTACGGAAGTGGCGAATCTTCGCCTACACCGCTAGTTACAACGCATAAAAAGTGATAAATATATGGCAATAGAAGAAGAGATATTGCAGGCTACTTTGGCCGCTTCTCAAAAATTGTACGGACAGGCTCCTGATGTGAACACACTGCAGTTGGGTGCAACCCGCAAGGAGTTTGAGGGAGACCTCACCCTGGTGGTGTTCCCGTTGTTGAAAATCTCGCACAAAAAGCCGGAAGAGACTGCCGAAGACCTCGGTAAGGAATTGCAGGCAACGGTTGCCGCCATTTCCGGGTATAATGTGATTAAGGGTTTCTTGAACCTCTGCATCAGCAAGAGCAACTGGATCGACACGGTGAACAGTATTGCCGCCGACCCGCATTTCGGTATCGTGGAAGCGACTGCCGATTCGCCGCTCTACATGGTCGAGTACTCTTCTCCTAATACCAACAAGCCACTCCATTTGGGACACGTGCGCAACAACCTGTTGGGGCACAGTGTCTGCCAGATTCTGAAGGCCAACGGCATTAAGGTGGTGAAGACCAACATCGTGA
>DGTD01000019.1:0-13374 GCA_002396385.1 Bacteroidales bacterium UBA4345 | reverse complement strand
GGCATCCACATCTGCAAGTCGATGCTGGCCTGGAAACTGTTCGGCAACGGCGAGACTCCTGAAAGCACCGGCAAGAAGGGCGACCACCTGGTGGGCGACTACTATGTGCGTTTCGACAAGGAGTACCGTGCACAGGTGAAGGAACTTGTGGCCAAGGGTATGACCGAAGACGATGCCAAGAAAGAGGCGCCGCTGATGAAGGAGGCCCAGCAGATGCTGGAAAAATGGGAGGCGGGCGACCCTGAAGTCCGTGCCCTTTGGGAAAAGATGAACAACTGGGTGTATGAGGGTTTCGACAAGACTTACAAACGCCTCGGCATCTCTTTCGATAAGATCTATTACGAAAGCCAGACCTACCTCGACGGTAAGGCGAAGGTGAACGAGGGCCTTGAGAAAGGGGTCTTCTACCGCCGCCCAGACGGGTCGGTATGGGCCGACCTCGCTAAAGACGGCTTGGACGAGAAACTGTTGCTCCGTGCCGACGGCACTTCTGTCTACATGACCCAGGACATTGGTACCGCCCAACAGCGTTTCCGCGATTACAATATCGATAAGATGATTTATGTGGTGGGTAACGAACAGAACTACCACTTCCAGGTCCTTTCTATCTTGCTCGACCGGCTCGGCTTCGAGTGGGGTAAAGACCTTGTGCACTTCAGCTACGGTATGGTGGAGCTGCCTGAGGGCAAGATGAAGAGCCGTGAGGGTACGGTGGTTGACGCCGACGACCTGATGGACGAGATGATTCGCACCGCAAAGGAAACTAGCGGCGACAAACTGAAAGACTACTCGGAAGAGGAAGTCGACAACATTGCACGCATTTGTGGTTTGGGCGCCCTCAAGTACTTCATCTTGAAGGTTGACCCAAGAAAGAACATGATGTTCAACCCTAAGGAGAGTATCGACTTTAACGGTAACACTGGTCCGTTCATCCAGTACACCTATGCGCGCATCCGCTCGGTTATCCGCAAGGCTGCCGAGGCCGGTTTGCAGGTACCTGCCCGTTTGGAGGCCAAATACGAACTGTCGGAGCGCGAAACACAGCTGGTTCAGAACCTGGCGTCGTTCCCGCAGACGGTCAAACAGGCCGGAAAAGACTACAGCCCGGCCTTTATCGCCAATTACTGCTACGACCTTGCCAAGGCTTACAACCAGTTCTACCACGACTTCTCCATCTTGAAGGAGGAGAACGCCGACGCGCAGCAGTTCCGCCTCTTGTTGTCGAGCCTGATTGCCAACACCATCAAGACCGGTATGGACTTGCTGGGCATTGAGGTGCCTGAGCGCATGTAATTGAACTTAACCAGTTAACAGCAGTCTCCTCCTCTTCCGGGGGGAGGGGGGCTTTTACGTTATGCTGTTGCGACTTAGAGCTGCCTGGTGTGGCGGTTCCAGATTACTTTTTATATGAAACGTTTTTTATTATATCTGATCGTGTTGTTTGTTATGCTGCCGCTTGGTGGCGTAACCTACAGCCTTGCCCAGACACAAAAGAAGACGGTTTCGGCCTCAAAGAAAACTACAACCTCGAAGAAGAAGCCTGTTGCCAGGAAACAGACCGGGAAGAGGGGCACGGTCGCTAGAAAGACGGGTACTTCGAAATCGTCTAAATACAAAAAAGGCAAAAAGCCTGTCTCTCATGTTAAAACCTACCATTTCGGTAACGGACAAAAGGCTGTCTTGAACGTGAAACCGCAGGTGCAGCGTGTCGTTACCCGTAAGAACGGACGCCGCATTGTCCGCTACAAGCGTGTCTACCAACCGCCTATCAGCCTGACGTTCGACGGTATCGATATTTCGCACTACCAGCACTATATACACTGGAAGGAGGTGGCCACCAACAACATCCAGTTCGCGTATGTGAAGGCCACCGAGGGCGAGATGCTCCGCGACGAGTATTACGAGACGAACATCAGCCGTGCCAGGGCGGCCGACCTGAAGGTGGGCAGCTACCTCTTCTTCCGCCCCAGTGTGTCGGCTAAGCGCCAGTTCGAGAACTTCCGTGCCATTGTGCGGGAAGAGAACCAGGACCTGCTGCCGATGGTCGATGTGGAGGAGTGCGACCACATGAACCGCCGGATGGTGCTGAACCGTTTGAAGGAACTGCTCGACCTGATGACGGACTACTATGGTCAGAAACCGCTCATCTACACCATGACCAGTTTCTACAACACCTACCTGCAAAACGAGTTTACCGACTATCCGTTCATGTTGGGCGGCTACACCCGCAAACCTGTGCTGCTCGATGGGAAAGACTATGTGGTGTGGCAGTTCTCGGCCCACGGCAGGGTTCCGGGCATTGTGGGGAATGTCGACCTCGATGTTTTTAACGAGGGGCACAACATCGGCGAACTCCTGTTCGACCACTCGAAGTTCAAGGGCGTGAAAATACAGCGCAAGCCTATTGAGGTGATACCGGAGGATAAGCCTGGCGAAAAACTGCCGCCGCTGCCGGTGAAGAAACCGACCGTCCAGAAGAAGAAACAGCATCAGCAGAAACCTGCCAAACGTGTCCCAACGGTTGCCGAAACACCGAAGGCAAAGCCTGTGGCGGTCCCAGTTCCTGTGGAACCCGTACAGACTCCCGAACCGATGCGGGAAGCCAAGGCGCCCGTGGTGGGCGAGGAGGAACCTGAACCGCTGCCCGATATTGAGGAGGACGGTGGTGAAGGTGGCGCCGCCGACGCGCAATAAGCGTCAATCGGACTACAAAAAGCAAAGAGGGTGTACCAAAAACATGAGTTTGGTACACCCTCTCTTTCTCAGATAGACTTTTCACTGTGTTTTTCCTTCATTTCATAGCCGTCTTCGGTCAGAAGACCAGTTCCACCAGGTACTCGTTGCCTGTGGTAGAGTCTTTTTTCTCCTTAACTTCCTTTCTCAGGCTGGCAGCCGTCTTGTAGATTCGGTCAAGACGCATTCTGAAGTCCTCGAATTCGGTAAAGGTGAAGCCAATACGGTGGCCGTTATCGTTTATGTGTAGCTTGTAGAATTTCATTTGCTGTATGTTTTTATTGTTTACACAGCAAACTTACAGATAACATCTGCCCATTTAGGGCAGATGTTTGGAAAAAATCAAAAAAACGCTATTTTTTCTGTTGGTACATGTCCACCAGCCTTTGCGCGTTTTCAAGCAGTTGTTGTCGCAGGCTGTCGGGCTCCAGCACTTCCAGATCGGCCCCCTGCATCATCAGTTCTTGCACAAAGTCGAAGGTCGGTCGTACGTGCAGCTCGAAAATGCTGAAATCGTTGTTGCGTTCTATTTCATTTTGCGACTCGTGTAGTTTAAGTGTCCGCAGGTAGTTGGCCTGCAGTCCGTTCACCTTTATGCGAATGCGTTGCACAGGGTAGTTGGGGTCGGCAATTATCCCGCTGCAGCCGTAGAAATAGGCGTTGGGGTCGAAATCCTTCGGGTAGAGGAAAGTGGAGTCCAGCTCTTTCAGTTGTTGGAAGCGGTCAAGACTGTAGGTCCTCAGTCCTACCCCCACCTTTTCGGCCAACAGGTACCAGCGTTGTTTGTTCAGCCTGAGGCAGTAGGGATTCACAACGTTGGTGTGTGGAGTCTGGTTGGTGAAGCGCTGGTAGGTCAGTTCCAGTTGGTGGTTGTTTTTAATAGCCTCAATGATGGGTTGCAGGAAGGTGCGTCCCGAAGGGATGTCCTCCACCATAATGCGGTGTTTCAGATTCTTGTTTTCCACCAGCAGGTTGCTGGTTGAAATAGAGTTCAGCAGCCAGTTGCGGAGGCTGCCTTTTTTCAGGTCGTCGTTGTTCTCAATATAGTACCGGTAGCCGTTCTTGCGCTCGCAGGCAATGTCGATGTCGAGCATTTCCTCAATGCCCTTCCGCCATTTGTGGAACGTGCGTTCGGGAATCGGGTCGTAGCCTTGCGCCCTTCGCTTGTCGTTGATTTGTTCCAAACTTATTTTCCCGGCCTTGTAGATGGTGTCGGCCAGCCAGATGTAGTTGTTGAGTTGGTTTGCCATACCGTTTCAATTTGGTTTGCCGCAAATGTAAACAAAACATATGAATTTTTGGGGCAGATGTTTTGGAGGGGGGGCTTGTGCCCAATATAAACTACATTTACAATAGGTTCTTGTATAAAAAAGCGGTTCTAAAATGAAATAATTAACAAAAGAATGGCGAGTGAAATCTATAACCAGTTTTTGGTTATAAATTAAGGATTATATACTTTTACATTATGATAGATTACGGAACATATACAAATATACCGTCAGTACCTGCAGGTGTCGTACTAGATAGGATTATACGTCAGCAGAAAAAAAAGAAGGTTGACGTGGCCATGTCTGCGCGCTTAATACCACAACGACTGAATGATTTGATAAAAGGAACAAGAAGGTTCACTCCGAAAATCTCGATGAATTTGGAACAAAGTCTGAATATCGACATTGTGGGTTTTTTCTACATCATTCAGGCAAAACATGATGTCTATGAGGAACAGAGGGCAAAGAACTTGACTTTGACTCCCGATATGTCGAAATTGACCAAAACTACATTCTGGGACGTAGACCTTAACAAGATTGACTGGACCAAATGTGCGAAGTGGGCGATATGCAGGGTGTTGGAGTATGGAAGTGCTGATGAAATTAGCGAAATGGCAAAGTTTTACGGCATTGACAAGGTGAACGAAGTATATTCTGATCCGAAAAACTTCAGACTTTACGATAAGGTACAAGAAAAATATAGGGAGAGCGGATTATGAAACTACATAAAGAGACCGTATCACCCAATCTCTTGGGCATACTAGAAAAATTGATGGAATCAGAAACTCTCAAAGACTTCTGTTTAGTGGGTGGAACTGCATTAAGTCTTCAACGGGGACACAGACGATCGATTGATATTGACCTTTTCACAGAGGTCGCATATTCGGAGATTGATACCAAGGAAATCAAATTGTTTATAGAAAGTTCATTCCCTGTCCATGAAGGAACTGATAGTCTTGATGAGGCAGCAATGGGATACAACCTTTTCCTTGGTAATGGTGTAGAACCGCCGATAAAGGTCGATTTGTTCTATACAGAACCATTTATTTTCCCGATACATGAAATAAATGGAATACGAATGGCTGACCAACGGGAGATTGCGGCAATGAAGATGCTTGCAATAGGAGGGCCTATCCAACGTCAAAAGGACTATTGGGATATCCATGATATGCTCTCGGATTTCAGCCTAGACGAAATGATACAATGGGGATTACAGCGAAACAAGTATTCTCTGTCTAAGCAAGACATCTTGAATGGTTTTGATAACATAGACAACATAGAAGAATCTCCAGAAGGTATTGACAGTTTAAAAAGCGGTGAGTATTGGGAGTTGAAAGTCTTGGATTTGAAGGAAGAAGTAGAGCAATACAAAGCTAAATCTAGAAGAAAAAACGTTTAATTTAGGTGTGTAACATAAATTGACAAACATTATCTTTTCATGCGTCCCTGGCATAAGTGTCCGGGGCGCTTTTTTGTCTTATCGGCCTTATCTGTGAAAAATGCGGATTAAAATTTGCAAAAACTTTAGGTCTATTAAAGAAAATCCAGAGAGAGAACAAACTCGCTAAGCAACGATGACAAATATTGATTTTCAAAAGGTATCTTGTTGAGAAGTTGAGCCCCAGTACTGTAAACCTACGGATTCAGACTTTAAACAAGTATCTGGTGTCTTTGTCAAATAATTGGCAGTTGTTTATTCTGTTTTTGAGGTCAATAATCTTGAAAAGCTGTAAAATCGTGTGCTCTGTATTAGCAGTCATTACAATAGAATTTGTGAATATAGCGGTTCTAAATGAAAGAGCCGTGACAACAGGAGTCCTGCGATCCGAAACCTTCCATTACTTCAATTATTTTTTGTAACTTTGAAAGGCTAAGAAAACATTTAGAATATGCAAAAAACTAAGATAGGACAGTTTACTAGACGAGGGGGGGGTAAAATATTGTAATTCAATATTTTATGAATGTATCGTAAACCTCCGATTGCAAAAAATGTTTTTTTGCAATCGGAGGTTTTTGTTTGACAATACTCAAAAGCATGTCTATGAAAGTTAGTGTCAAACAAAACGAACAACCGCTAAAATTCATAGATCTTTTTGCGGGATTAGGAGGATTCCATTTAGCACTTGAGAATTTGGGATGCAAGTGCGTATTCGCCTCTGAGTTGAGAGAGGATTTGCAAAAGTTGTATGCCATAAATTTCAAGGGAACTAAGATAATGGGCGATATAACCAAAATCGACCCAAAAAAAGATATTCCAAGCCACTCTATAATATGTGCTGGTTTCCCTTGTCAGCCATTTAGTCAGGCTGGTAAGAGACAAGGTTTCAAGGATGAAAAGAATAGAGGAACTATGTTTGACTACATCTGCGGTATCATAGATGCGCACAAGCCAGAGTTCCTTCTGCTTGAAAACGTCTCTAATCTCAAAGGACATGATGGTGGAAATACTTGGAACGTGATAAAAGGACGCCTCGAAAAAGATTATTTTGTCAAGGCTGAAATTTTATCTCCTCACCAGTTTGGTATTCCTCAGCATCGCAAACGTATATACATTGTTTGTCGCAGGAAGGACCTTGGTTCTCTTGACTACTTCTCTTTCCCGAAACCGACGAATGACGTTTGTGATATAACAAAAATAGTAGAACCAAATGATGCTGAGTATACGGCCCTTAGGTCAGACACTCTTCATCAACTTGATGTCTGGCAGGAGTTCATAAACAACACTATTAAGAGTGGGGACTCTATTCCAACATTTCCAATTTGGGCTATGGAGTTTGGTGCTACATATAATTACAAGGACAAAGCGCCTGCCTTTCAATCTGTCACTGAATTGAATGGGAAAAAAGGAAAACTTGGTCAGATTATTAACGGTCAGACTCTAAATGAATGTCTTAGCATGTTGCCGAACTATGCTCAATCAGCCAAGAGTCCAGTGTTCCCTAATTGGAAAATTCGGTACATCGAACAGAATCGCAAGTTTTATGCGAAGCACAAGAGTTGGCTTAAAGTTTGGATGAAAAAAATTGCCAACTTTGACAATAGTCATTTGAAACTCGAATGGAATTGTGGTAATGTAGCTCCCTTCTTAATCGATAAGATTATACAATTTAGGGCATCAGGTATACGAGTGAAAGCTCCCACGTTTTCGCCAGCACTCAATCTCGTTGGTACACAAATTCCTATTTTGCCATGGATAGAATTGCCAGACAAAAATCAGCGTGGCAGGTATATGACTGTGCGCGAAGCCGCTAAATTACAAGGTCTTGAAAAACTTGTATTTGGTAATGAAGAATTCCATTTGTCACAGACGCGTTGCTATGAGGCGTTAGGTAACGCAGTTAATGCTCAGGTGGTTCAAGAAATAGCAAAAAGACTATTACAATTATGAAAGAATCTGTTTCTATAGCAACCAAGCCTCTGGTGTACCAGGTTTTCCGTCATGTTGAAAACAAGGTTCAGTATGCACTGGCGGAATACATTGATAATTCCATATCAAGTTTTGAACACCACAAAGATGTCTTGTCTAAAATCAATCCCAATGGAAAAGTGCGTGTCAATGTTGACTTTTCAGAAGACTGTATTCGTATCACAGATAATGCTTTTGGTATTGAAAAGGAAAACTATCAACGTGCGTTTGAACTTGCCCAAGTACCTCTCGACGTAAAAGGCTTGAATGAGTTCGGTATGGGCATGAAAGTCTCATCCATTTGGCTCTCTGACCATTGGGTCGTAGAATCCACTGCCTATGGGGAAAATTTGAAGAAGACTTTTGAATTCGACCTGCAAGATGTGATAGATGGCGAAAAAACAGATCTTGACGTTGAAGAAGAATATGTTGATGTTAATACACATTATACTCGAATAACGTTAACACAGTTATCAAGTAACAAACCGACCTCAAGGCAAATCGGTTTCGTCAAGAATCATCTTTGTAGCATTTATTCTCAGTTTATTCGTAATGGTATTCTTGATTTATATATAAACGGAGAATTACAAAAGTACCAAGCACCTAAAATCCTTAAGGCTCCATATTATAAAAACAAGAATAATAACGAGGAAATAGAATGGATTTATCCTTTTGATTATACTTTTGGCAATCAAAAGGCGAAAGGCTTTGTAGCTGTGCTAGAAAAGCAAAGTACAGCAGAACAAAATGGATTTCTATTGTTTCGTCGTGGTCGTACAATAGGTACTAGTTCTGATGACAAATATCGTCCGAAGGCATTATGTGGTCATGTTGGATCTCCTCAATATAAACGAATTTTTGGCGAGATTGAGATTGAAGGGTTCGAGGTAAGTTTTACAAAAAGTTCATTTACAGAAGATGACCAATTTCAAGCTTTCATTGAGGAACTTGCCAAGGAAATAAAGCACGAAAGTACTATTGATATTTTCGGCCAAGCGGAACATTATCGAAAGGAAGATGACCCGAAAAAGGCTGAAGAAAAAGCAGTCAATGCGATGGCTAAGAAGCTAACGCAGCCAGTAAACATAGTGACCACTCCTCCTCCTGTCTCAAAAACAGAACATGTAACAACGCATAGTGTTTCAGATACTGCAAACTCCAAGCAGTTAACTCTTTTTGAAATCCCCGAGAGCAATCTATTGCAGAAGCCTATCATAAAACAGATGTCGATTGATGGCAAAAATTTCTGTGTGGAGATACGTTTTGTGAAAAACTCAGGCGGTTTGTATTTTTATTCTGTCGAATCAAGTGGCTCTTCGAATTATTTCGTTGTCAATCTATATATGGATAATCCGTATTTCTCCTGTTATAACGAACTCCTAAAAGATGAGGAAAGTGCAGGACCTATGCTGCATATCATACAATCTCTTGTAGCAACAGAAATAAAGATGATTAGTAAAGGACTTTCTGTCCCAGCTAAGACATACAGAGACATTCTGAATAATATAATTGGAAAATTCTAGGCTATATGGGTAATGAAACTATAACGGTGGTCTCAGATACAAACCACACATACAATACAATTCCCAAGATTGGAGAAAAAACGTTAGGTCTTGTTGACACTCTTGATGTTGATGAGGAGAGCAAGACTAATCTTATCTCAGAAGCGCAAGATATTCTGAGTCATTGTATATTCCCTGGTAATAATGATAGTATTACCAATATTGCTATCGGCTATGTTCAGAGTGGAAAAACCATGTCATTCACTGTGCTCACAACTCTAGCCGCGGATAACGGTTTTCGTGCTGTGATTTACTTGACAGGAACAAAGACCAACCTGCAAGATCAGACTTACAAACGTCTTCGCAAGGATATTATGAAATTGGACAACAGTAGTGACTATTTTCACATATTCAAAGATGGTCAGACAACGGCTGCTGATGTCAAAGATTTTCTTAGTGAAGATGATTACACACTGCTATTCCCTATATTGAAGCACTATAAGCACATAAATGAATTAGCTAAAGTCTTCCAGAATTCAGAGGTACAAAATATGCTTTCAGGGAAAGCTGTGCTCATAATAGATGACGAGGCAGACCAATCAAGTTTCAATACCTATGCTAAACGTAATTCCCAAAAAGAGGATTGGGAAGAAGATGATTATAGCCGAACATACTCAAGCATTAACGAACTGAAAAAGTCATTGCCTTGCCACTCATACGTGCAGTATACAGCTACACCTCAAGCTGCGTTTCTTATTGACAATAACGACATTTTGTCTCCAAAGTATCATACTGTCTTGACCGAAGGCAAAGGGTATACTGGAGGTAAGTTCTTTTTCAAAGACCCTACACATCAATACGTAATTGAGATTCCTGAAGATGAAATATATCACAAGAGCCGCAACCCTCTGACGGACCGTCCGGCTTCATTTGAAAGAGCTCTTATGCAGTTCCTTGTAAGTGTTGCCGTTGTTGTACGAATTCAAAAGCGAATGAAGTTCTTGTCTATGATGATCCATATAGATGGTAGTCAGGATTCTAACGAGAAGTTTAAACTGTGGACAGATAATGTCATTAGTGAATGGAGTAATATGTTCCGCACTAGTGTTAATGACATTTCACGCCCAGCATTTGAACTTAAAGTCCGTAATGCTTACGACGAGATTACAAAGTATGTAGAGAATAAACCGCCGTTTGAAGAAGTCATGGCTGTAATGCCAAAAGTGATTATAAATAAAGCTACATACTTAATTCAGGGTAACACGAATAATGAAATAGAATGGGAAGACAGCACAGAGGCTCATATCCTTGTTGGTGCTGATATGCTCAACAGAGGGTTCACTATAGAGCATCTATCTATGACTTATATGCCTCGTTCTCCGCGCGGAAAGTCTACTGCAGACACTATTGAGCAGCGTTGCCGTTTCTTTGGCTACAAAAAGAAGTATAGCGACATAATACGCATATATCTGCCGAAAAAGAGCATTGATGAGTTCAATGCATACGTTGATCATGAAGAAATGCTTAGAAGCAATCTTCGTCAATGTAAAACATTGAAAGATTTTGCTAAAGCTAAGAAGGTTATGGCTATCAGTCCAATTCTCAAGCCGACTCGTACTAACATTCTTTCCTCGAAACTCATCAGAAATAAGATGGTTGGGTGGAGACAAATGCGAACTATAGAACTAATGCAGAAGAACTCAATTGTAGTAGAGAATTTCAGGAATTCCATTGACGATTGGGAATTGTGCGATGACTATGGTACTCCGAAACGTAACCATCGTCTTGCCCAAGTTGATGTTGATGTATTTATTGATTTTTTTAGAGAGATTGGATTTCAAGATCTTCCCAATATAGCTCGAAAAATTGCAACTATTCAATATCTTACATATTTGAAAGAGAATGGGAAGATTGACAATGTCATTGTATATGACATGTCATGCGGAATTACCCGTGAACGTAAATTGTCTAACGGACTTCCGTTAAATTTACAAGCAGGTCGCTCAATTGATGGGGGTATTGCTTATCCTGGAGATAAAGCATTCAAGTCAGATACGACCATTACATTCCAGCTACATCACATTCAGATCAAAGAGGCCTCTTCTGTTAAGTATCACAAATCTCCATTCTATAATTTTGCTATCTATTATCCTGAATTGTTGGAGCAAGGATACGTGTCTACTGAAGGTGCAGAGGATGACGAAGACGAGAGTGATGATGATTAAATCGATTCATTATGGAAGTAAACTCATTATATGGCAAGTTTGTTAAACTCATTGGGTCAAAATCTGATGATAGTGAAACTTATCGTGTCATTTCTGTTTGGGAAGGTTCTCGCCATCGATTAGGCTGTTCTGAAGAGGGTTTCCCCATTTTCTTTGTAGAGTGTTCTGATAGTAAATCCACGACAGATGTCCATCTTGAACTCATAGATGTTCAGTTTAATCGCAATTGCAAACTTGACGATTCTGATGAACGAAAATCGGAGTCACACGTATATTGCCTTGTTAAGTTGAAATCTCTCAAGAAAGACTTTACCAAGTATTTTCTTGACGTGTTCTCGCTCGTTTTAGCTAAGTTGCCAGACTATCCTTCTACTGCACAGTTGCGTGACGAGGTCTCAAAACTAATTCAATTGTTTATGGGTGCAGCAACTTATTCAACTTCTACTCTTCAAGGACTTTGGGCAGAAATGCTTGTCATTGAACAGTCTAAAGATCCTGATTATCTCATAAGTGCTTGGCATGTGTCTGCTAATGATAAATACGACTTCAACGATGGATTAGATAAAATTGAGGTTAAGTCAACAAGTAAAGTGTCTCGTAGTCACGAATTTGCATTGGAACAACTCAACCCCAACGACGGATCACAACTCCTAATAGCGTCAGTGTTTGTTATTAAGACAGGCGTCGGGAAAAACCTTTTTGACATTGAGGAGTCGATAATTTCTCGTCTGAACAACAATGAGTCTGTTGAGAAACTGAAGGCGATGATTATCAAAACTTTGGGAGAAAATATTGACACCGTAAGAACAATCTACTTCGATTATTCGCAGGCAGTAGATTCGTTGTGTTATTTCAATTATAAGGATATTCCATCGATAGATATTTCCAATGTACCCATAGGTGTTTCTAACGTTCATTTTCTGTCCGATCTTACCAATGTCGAACTCATTGAACCTGAATTTATTAATGGTCGATTACACAAAAGTCTTGGATTATGACAGTATACCCTAAAGGCAAAGAACTCATCGATATTTTCTTGGATACCATTGAGCAAAACGCACTCTTTGAAATGCGCACTATTGATGATGGTGTCGTTTTGCATTTTGCATTTAATAGTCAAAAATACGCAGTGTATTTCAAATGCGTCTCTTATGCTGGAAATCCTTATCCTCAGAACACAACAAGAGCACAATTGCCTCAGCGTCCTGAATTTGACAGAGTAGAAGGAGATGAGCGTTTTCTTTTCCTCGGCTATGATGTAAACAATGACTTATATGTCTGCTGGGATCCTATTAAAGTCAGGGCACGTCTAAATAAAAAAAGTTATGTGTCGTTCTTTTGTCGACAGAATGTCCAGGATTCTGTAGAAGAAGGACGGGTTACAGAAGCTCGATTAACAAATGGAGATGTATATGTCCTTTTCAAAAGGTGTGATACCGCACGATTCTTAGAAATGATAGAAGTACATTTCCCTCAATTGGAAAACCCTCAATTGGAAAATGATGCGTCGTCGTATAATGAACCGTCAACTGGCATTGATTTTAATGCCCCAGAAGATGAAGATATTTCCGATGCAGAGCCTATTGGCATCTTAAGTGATATTAATAACGATCCAATGGTAAGGGCTTTTGTAGATGAACTAATTGCTCAAAATAAACGAACAATGCAGATTATATCAGAATGTTGTAATACATTCAGTTCTACTTATAACGGAATGTTGTTCAAAGAATGGGCGGAGGTGATAAATAAGTATATGAATGCCTTGTATGATTAAATTGTTTGCTTTATTCTATAATCAACTGAAGTCTTTTGCGATAATTAGAAATCTAAAGAATTATGATGTACAAAGAAGGTTCATTATGGAATATCATTAAGGCCGCAAAAAGAAACGTCAGATTGTAATGGTTACACGCAACCCGAATCTATCTACGAAGGACTGCCAATGAACAACAGACTATTGTGGATAAGGTTATAACATGGTAGGGGCTTTTCTTCCTCTCCCTGTTAAATTTTTCACTTTCTTCCTTTCCCCTCCCTCCTTACGGGGCGCCCCCGACACAAACTGTCCGGGGCGCTTTTTTGTCTTATCGGCCTTATCTGTGAAAAATGCGGATTAAAATTTGCAAAATGTAGATTTTAATCTATATCTTTGTGCGCTGAAACGTGAAATGATTGGATAACTATTTGTGCGTCGTGTCTTTCTGGAGACCGGCGCACAGGATGGAAAAAACGCATCATAT
>DGTD01000071.1 GCA_002396385.1 Bacteroidales bacterium UBA4345 | reverse complement strand
CCTTCATCACCGCCATCACGTTCACGCGGTCCATCGACCCCGACATGTAGTCGCCCAGACAGTTGGAGTAAGGCGGCAGCAGCGAGGCCGTCAGGCTGATGGGGTACACGTTGGCCGTCTGCGCGCTGGCGCAGACCAACAGGCAGAGGGCGCACAGCAGTGCGCGTATGTGGCGGATGAAAGATACCATGCTTACAGTTTGGAATCGTGTTTTTCAGTTGCAAATATAGTAGTTTTTACCATTCAGTGTCATTCTTTTATAATCGTACAGAAAATCTCCCTTTCTGTAATGATGCATAAAAGAAAAGAGGGCATATCTTTCCGATACACCCTCTGCTACTGTTATAGTCTTTGTCTTTTTTATTCACCAGTCGGACGTTTAGCCGCACGTTTGCGTTCACCCTCATCGAGAATGATCTTACGCATACGCATGCTCTTCGGCGTGATTTCGGCATATTCGTCTTCTTTGATGTATTCAAGCATCTCTTCCAGACTGAACACGATAGGCGGAGCCAGTTTCACCTTGTCGTCGGAACCGGCAGCACGCATGTTGGTCAGTTTCTTGCTCTTGCATACGTTCACCACCAAATCGTCTTGTTTGTTGTTCTCGCCAACGACCTGGCCCATGTAAACCTCGTCTTGTGGGTTGATGAAGAATTTACCACGGTCTTGCAGGTTGTTCAAGGCGTATGCGAATACGGTACCGCCTTCCATTGCGATGATGGAGCCGTTGTTGCGGCGCTCCATAGGGCCTTTGTAGGGTTGGAATTCTACGAAACGGTGTGCCATAACGGCCTCTCCGGCAGTTGCGGTCAATACGTTGGTACGCAACCCGATGATGCCGCGTGAAGGAATCATGAACTCCAAGTGAACGCGGTCGCCTTTCTGCTGCATATTGACCATTTCGCCCTTACGGGTCTGTACCATTTCAATAACTTTGCCCGAACCTTCTTCCGGAGTATCGATGGTCAACTCTTCCATAGGCTCGCACTTTACCCCGTCTATCTCTTTAATGATAACCTTAGGCTGGCCTACCTGCAGCTCATAGCCTTCGCGGCGCATGGTCTCGATAAGTACCGACAAGTGGAGCACGCCACGACCGAAAACGGTCCAGTGTCCGTCGGCTTCACCTTTCTGTACGCGCAGTGCCACGTCGCGCTCCAACTCAGCTTCCAAACGGTCGTTGATGTGGCGGGAAGTGACAAATTTTCCTTCTTTGCCGAAGAATGGAGAGTCGTTGATGACGAACTCCATACTCATGGTTGGCTCGTCGATGCTGATGGCTGGCAGTGGTTCCGGATTCTCGGCGTCGCAGATGCAGTCGCCTATTTCAAAACCCTCCAAACCAACAATGGCGCAGATTTCTCCGTTCTGAACTTCCTGTACCTTGCTCTGACTGAAACCTTCGAATACGCGGAGTTCCTTTATCTTGCTCTTTACCATGGTGCCGTCGCGCTTGGCCAGAGTGATGGTCTGTCCCTCTTTCAGGGTGCCGCGGTGCAGACGGCCGATGGCGATACGGCCAACGTATGACGAGAAGTTCAACGATGTGATCAGCATCTGAGTCGTTCCAGGGTTGTCTTTTGGTGCTGGAATGTTTTCGATGATGGCGTCGAGGGCGGCGGTAATGTCGTTCTCGCGTGGTTGCCTCCAGTCTGGGCTCATCCAGTTGTTCTTGGCTGAACCATAGACGGTAGGGAAGTTGAGCTGCTCTTCTGTCGCGTTCAAGTTGAACATCAGGTCAAACACCTCTTCCTGTACTTCGTCTGGCCGGCAGTTTGGCTTGTCTACTTTGTTTACTACTACAATAGGTTTCAAACCGATCTGAAGGGCTTTCTGTAACACGAAACGGGTCTGTGGCATTGGACCTTCGAAGGCGTCTACCAGCAACAGACAGCCGTCAGCCATGTTCAACACACGTTCCACCTCACCGCCGAAGTCAGAGTGCCCTGGAGTGTCGATGATGTTAATCTTGTAACCTTTGTAGCGGATTGATACGTTTTTAGAAACGATGGTTATACCTCGTTCACGCTCCAAATCATTGTTGTCGAGGATGAGCTCGCCAGGCTTTTCGTGATCGCTGAAAAGTTTTCCGGCTTGTAACATCTTGTCCACCAGCGTAGTCTTACCGTGGTCGACGTGCGCAATAATTGCGACATTCCTGATTTCTTGCATCGTATCTGTTAGATTTTGTGATATATATTCAATTTGGAATGCAAAGTTAGTCATTTTCAGTTTAATATTTTCACTCTGTTTGTTAAAAATATGTTGGGCAACATGTTTTTAGCACCTTTCCCTTAATTGGGGACTCTGATTTATTCCTTAAATTTGTGCGGCCTTCTGTCAGGCTCTTTTATTCCCCTTGTCGGGGGGTGACTTTTTTACTATATTTCAATTCTTTTTATGAAAGTTGGAAAATCTCCTGCCGAACTGGGTACGATGCCAGTAGGAAAATTGCTGGTTAGCTATTCGTTACCCCCTATTGCGGCAATGATGGCCTCGTCGGTCTACAACATCATCGACAGCGCTTTCCTCGGACACAGTGTGGGCGACTATGCGCTCGACGCAATGGCCATTACGTTGCCGCTGATGAATGTGGCTGCTGCTTTCGGCGCTATGGTCGGGGCGGGCGGTAGTACGCTTATCTCCATTAAAATGGGACAGAAAGACGAAAAAGGGGCCGCCCATGTGTTGGGAAACATTACCGTGCTGAATATTATTCTGGGATTGACCTTAATGACGGTCGGACTGCTGTTTATGGACCCTATTCTGACGATTTTCGGTGCCAGCGACGACGTCCGCCCCTATGCGGCTGAGTTTATGACTATTATTCTGCTGGGTAACGTGTTTACCCATATGTATTTCGGCCTGAACAATGCATTGCGCTCAAGTGGTAATCCGAAAATGGCGATGAATATGACGTTCCTGACGGTGGGTATCAACCTGGTCCTTGCCCCGTTGTTCATCTTCGTTTTCGGTTGGGGACTGAGGGGGGGCGCTTTGGCGACCATTACAGGGCAGATTGTCTCGTTGGCGTTGATTGTCCGCTATTTCTCCAATCCCCAGCAGTTCCTGCATTTCCAACGCTGGACTTTCCAGTTGAAGGGGTCTATAGTCAAAGGTATTCTTTCCATCGGTATCTCTCCCTTCCTGCTGAACCTCTGTTCCTGTTTGGTGGTCATCCTCATCAACCACCGGCTCTATGAGTTTGGCGGCGACCATGCGATTGGCGCCTACGGAAACGTCAACAAGGTGCTGATGCTGTTCGCTATGGTGGTGTTGGGCATCAACCAGGGCATGCAGCCTATTGCGGGCTATAACTTCGGAGCGCGCCAGTTCCACCGTGTGATTGAGGCTCTGAAATATGCCGTGCTCTATGCCACTTCTGTCATGTTGTTCGCCTTCACCATGTGCGAACTGTTCCCTACTGTAATTATGCGCTTGTTCTCTCAGGGCGAAGATATGGTAGAGGCTTCGGCTTATGGTTTGAGGATTACAATTGCCACCTTCCCTATTGTAGGCTTCCAAATGGTGGCTTCCACTTTCTTCCAGAGCATCAACAAGGCGTTTATCGCCGCCATTCTTTCCACCACCCGCCAACTCTTGTTCCTGGTGCCGCTTCTGGCCTTTTTGCCAAATTTCTGGCAACTCGATGGGGTGTGGTTCAGTCTGCCGATTGCAGACACGCTGTCGTCGCTGCTGACGGCTGCCGTGCTCTTCTGGCAACTGGGCAAGTTTAAGGAAATGGCAAGACAGAATGGATTTAAATAACCTAAAATCAACTGTTATGGATGGTAACAAGAACAATATAGTCATCAGCGTCGGCCGCCAGTTCGGCTGTAAAGGCCGTGTTATCGGCAAGGCTTTGGCCGAACGTTTCGGTTTCAGTTTTTACGATGCCGAACTCCTCAACCTTGCCGCCAAGGAAATAGGATTTGACCCTTCTATGTTTGAAATGGCCGACGAGAAACCAGGACTGCCGGAGTTCTTCCAGAATGTGGGCCAGCTTTTATTCGGCATGAATGGCGGTGCCGACAGCTACCTCTCGAGCGCCAAACTGTTTGAAATACAGAGTGAGGCTATACGGCATGTTGCAGAAGCAGGACCCTGTGTTGTTATGGGCCGTTGCAGCGACTATGTGTTGCGTGACAATCCGAACCTGTTCAGTGTGTATTTCTCGGCTCCGCTCGATTTCCGTATTGCCTGTGTGAAAGAACGTTCGGGTATTGACGATGACGAGAAAGTGCGCGATATTATCTTGAAGACCGATAAGAAACGTGCGGCCTACTATAACTACTATACCGATAAGGAATGGGGACATTCGGCTAGCTATAACCTTTGTGCCGATGTTACTATGTTGGGTGTGGAACAGACGGCTGTTTTTGTCGGTGACTTTATTAAGGCTAGATTTGGACTGTAAATATGGAGATAAGTTTGTTTCCACTCCGGTTGGCAACGTTACCTGTTTCCTTCTTGTTCTGTGTTAATCTGGTTAATAAGGAGGGACCGGTTGCTCTTAGTCTGATGATTCCTTTTATTCTCCTGATAACAGCTTTTTCTGATAAGGTAAAGGGAGTGTATGGTTGGACGAAATATGCGGTGCTCTTTTTCGTGGTTCTTTCTACGTATACTGTTGCTACGCTCGTGTTTCGCTGCTATGTGGGGTATTGTCTCGTTTTTGACATAGCCATAATTTCACCGTTTTTGTTCTTCCTCCGTCCGATGGATAAGTCTTGCGCCTACCGGATGACGGGTCTATTTGTGACTAATACCGTATTCCTTTTGTTTGCTCCTCTAATATTTGAAAGATTACTCCCTGCGGAAGCAGGACCAATCGACAGTGACGCTGCCCTGTTCGGCGCGTTGATCTTTATTATACCTTCTTTGATGTATTGGCTTGACTCGGGGAAGAAGGCGGCTCAAGAAGACGGAAATACTTCAATGACAGACTGGGTGCCTCTTCCTAGAAGAAAAAGTTCGTCAGGTATGCAAATCCCTAAAAGCACTGATGTGGTGGCGCAGAATGAAGAAGGTGATACGTTGCGAATAGAGAAACATTAGGCGAGGGTTACATGTCTTCTAACGAAAGACCTTTGCAACAGATGGCATAGCCTTTGAATCGTTTGGTTGTGGCAAGGAATGTGTCCTTTTTTGTATCGAGGGTGTTTGTTTCAATACGCCTCTTCTGACGTTTTACCTCAAAGAAGGTAGCCCTATTTTCAAGCTCGTTCTCAGCTATGATGTCAATTTCGTTCTCTCCCTTTCGGTCCCACCAACCGCCAATCCTTGTGTATTGTTTGCTTTCTATCAGCATTTCTGTGAAATAGCGTTCGAGCGCCAGCCCGCTGAACATATCATAGTCGCGTTCTATGATGGTCCTCAACTTGTCGAATGCCTCAATCTCCACCATATAGTTGTATTTGAAGATGAAACGAAACCAGAATATGAAGAAACTGTCAAACAACTGGTATCTGGCATTACTGGTCTTTACACGCTCAAATAAAGGCTGCTTCTTTTTTATGATGCCGTATTCGTCTTCCAATTTGGTAAGGTAACCGCCAATTTCCTTGGCAACCAAGTCTTCTATTTCCGAACGTCTAGTGTATCCTGCCGCTATAGCCGACAAGATGGAAAAATAAACGCCATAGTCTTTTCCGAACTCTTCTATCAGGGTGCTTTTCCCTTCGTTGATGAACAAGGAGTCTCGTTTGCAGATAAGGTCCAGCATCTGGTCTTTTCCTAATGCCTTGTTGTCGACCATGTACTCCACATATTTTGCAACGCCACCCGTGAAGGCGTATAGGGCAAGCAAGTCGTCCTTGCTATAGTTTGGTTTGTATTCCGACAAAATCTCCTTTAAAGTAGAAGGCGCAAATGGTTTGACGTACAGTTCTCCAGTCTGACGGCCAAATAAAGGCTCTTTCTCGTTCTTGAAGATGGTATTCATCATGCTGTTGAAAGAACCGCAAACAATCAGATTGATTTTCGCATCGGTCTTGTTTAAGTCCCATATCCGTTGCATTTCGCTGAAAATGGACTTGTTGACGCGGGAGAAATCCTGAAACTCGTCGATGAAGAGCGTGATTGGCTTTTCTTTCGAAATTTGCATGACTATATTGAACAATTCGGAGAATTTGTTGGCCTTCCCCACTGAAAACAGCCCCAACTTTTCTTTCATTTCCTCTTGAAAGTCGTTACACAGTTCGGCTTCGGCTTTCCTGCTTACAAAAAAGTATAGGAAGGTAGTTCCCTCGTAGGCTTTTAAAACCAGCGAGGTCTTCCCTATTCGCCTTCGGCCTGTTATGATTGTGAACTGGGCGTTCAGCTCCGAATTTTGGCGTATGTCTTGTAACTGCTTTATCTCATGCTTTCTGTCAAAAAATCTCATCGTCGCTCTTTTTTTAGGAGTTGTTTCCGAAACGGCTGTTTCCGAAACGGCCGTTTCGCTACAAAAATACAAAAAAACGAAGACGATAAAGTCCCTTTTTGTGTAATTCCTTTTTTTCTGCTATTTTTGTGCAACTTAATAAAAACATTCAAGATATAAATAAGACTATGGCAGACGTAGAAAGCTTCTATAAAAATGCGCAAACCAAGATGGATGGTGCGCTCTCTCATCTCGACGATGCTTTTGCACACATCCGTGCGGGTAAGGCAAATGTTCGCATCCTCGAACCTATTCACCTCGATTATTATGGCAGCATGACTCCGCTTTCTGGTGTCGCTAATATCACAACTCCCGATGCACGTACCATCGCAATCCAGCCTTGGGAAAAGAAAATGTTGCCTGCTATTGAAAAGGCCATTCTCGCTTCTGAAATTGGTATCACCCCTGAAAACAACGGCGAAATCATCCGCTTGAGCATTCCTCCGCTCACCGAGGACCGTCGTAAGCAGTTGGTTAAGCAGGTGAAAGCCGAGGCTGAAAATGCCAAGGTGGCTGTGCGTAATGCCCGTCGCGATGCTATTGATGGCTTGAAAAAGGAAATCAAGAACGGCTTGGCTGAAGATGCTGAGAAGGATGCGGAAGACAAGGTGCAGAAATTGCACGACAAGTACATCAAGATGGTGGATGACGCTTTCGCTGTTAAAGAAAAGGAAATCATGACCGTCTAATCTTTCTGATGGTTGTTCTTTAGAAGAAGTACCGCAGAACAGGGTCGGTGGCTACCGATGCTGTTCTGCGTTCTTTATTTTTGATTATGGAAGGACTAGTTGTAAAAAATACGGGTAACTCCTACTTGGTGCGGACGGCAGACAAGCAGGTTTTCGACTGCCACTTGAAGGGCAATTTCCGCATGCAGGGTATTAAGAGTACCAATCCTATCGCAGTCGGCGATAATGTGGAATTTGACGTCCGGTCGGCGGAAGACTGCCTCATCACAAAGCTTCTGCCTCGCCGTAACTATATTGTGCGCCGTCCGGCGAACCTTTCGAAACAGTTGCACATCATAGCTTCGAATCTCGATGCGGCTATGCTGGTGGTCACCATCAACCATCCGGTCACTTCTACCGTGTTCATCGACCGTTTTCTGGCTACTTGCGAGGCCTACAGTGTGCCGGGCATGTTGCTCATCAACAAGGTGGACCTCTACGACGATGACGAGAGGACGTATATGGACAATTTGGTGCGCCTCTACGAGCAGATTGGTTATCCGTGCTATGTGGTGTCGGCTAAAACTGGCGAGGGGGTGGCCGAAGTGGCCGAACTCCTGAAAAATAAAATAACCCTGCTTTCGGGTAACTCCGGTGTCGGTAAGTCTTCGCTCGTGAATGCCATTAATCCCGATTTCAAGGCGCGTATTGGCGACTTGTCTGATGTCCACGATGCGGGTATGCACACCACGACCTTCTCTGAAATGTTCGAGATCGCACCAGACAGTTTTATTGTCGACACACCGGGTATCCGTGGTTTCGGAACTATCGATTTCAAGAAAGAAGAGGTGGGGCACTATTTTCCCGATATTTTCCGTTTTTCTTCCGACTGCCGTTTCGGAAACTGTACGCATACCCACGAACCTGGCTGCGCGGTGCTGAAGGCGGTTGAAGAGCACTATATTAGCGAATCGCGCTATAATAGCTATCTTAGTATAATGGATGACGAGAACGACGCTAAATACCGTTAACTGACGCTTATGCATATCACTTTCGAGAATTTTGCAAAGGTTAAATACTTGTTCGCCTTCCTGGCTTTGGTTATTGTGGCCATTTCCACCTACTTTACGAATGGATTGGTAAAGAGTGTGGCGCAGGAGGAAGAACGCAAGATGACTCTTTGGGCCGAGGCTACCCGCAAGGTGGCGTCTGTGGGCGATGTTACAGACTTCGATTTCCTGCTGAGGGTTATTGAAGACAATACAACCATCCCCTGCTTTATTCTCGACCAGAACAACCGGTTTGTCGGTGCCCGTAATATAGTTGTGCCGCAGTCGATGAAGCCAGACGAGGCCCAACTCTTCTGGCTTGAAAAACAGGCTGCTTTTGCCGATTTGCACGACCCTATTGTTATAGCAATCGACCACGACACACGGCAATATATCTATTACGATAACTCGTTGGTGTTGAAACGGCTGTCTTACTATCCGTACATCCAGTGGGGGGTGATACTTATCTTCTTTTTGGCGGTGCTGTTCTTCTTTACACTGGCAAAACGTGCCGAACAAGACAAAGTTTGGGCCGGACTATCTAAAGAGACGGCTCATCAGTTGGGTACGCCTATCTCGTCGTTGATGGCGTGGGTTGAACTGATGAAGGTGCAGAATATCGCCCCTGAACTGATTCCTGAAATGGAAAAGGATGTGACCCGTCTGCAAACCATTGCCGACCGCTTCTCGAAAGTGGGGTCTATCCCCGAACTGAAGTTGGCTTGCTTGAACGATGTGCTTGAAAACACACTTGCCTATATGCGGCGCAGGGTCTCTTCCAAAGTGTTGATATCTACGAATTACAAAACCGAAGGACCGGTAAATTTGCTACTGTGTGTGCCTTTGTTCGAATGGGTTTGCGAAAATTTGTGCAAGAATGCGGTCGATGCTATGGAAGGCCGTGGCAGCATATCTGTCGACGTCTCCCTGCAAGAAAACAAACTCTGCCTCGATTTTACCGATACGGGAAAGGGTATACCCAAGTCGAAATTCAAGACGGTGTTCCAGCCGGGCTTTACTACAAAAAAAAGAGGATGGGGCCTTGGCTTGTCGTTAGTGAAACGTATTGTGGAGGACTACCATCACGGCTCCATTTTTGTCAAACAGTCGGAAATCGGTAAGGGTACCACGTTTCGTATTTTGCTGAAACTGCCTGCCGAGGGGTAGGGAACTTCTCTCTTCTCACATCACATTACCTCGTTGGTCGGATATCTTGCGGTAGATGTTTTTTAGAATAATGTATTCCTTCATCTTGTCAACTCTCGACTTTTGGTCTTGATCGGTGAGCATGTCTTTCTCCTTTTGGCTTATCTCGTCTTTAACTATTTGACTTTGTAAGTCGTACATCACACGTGGAACCTTTAGAATCAGTTCGTCTTCAACGTCGGGGTATAGGGGGTCCATAAGCAACTCACTGGCCACTTTGCTTACCTCTATGTCGTTGCTGTTCAAGAAATGTCCTTGCGTAAGGTATTGGGCATCGTTCATATGTTCCAGTATGTCTTTCTTGATGCGTTGGTATATCGGGTTCCGAAAGTCGATGTCGTCCGTCTCCATTATTAGCAACAGGATGAATTGTGACACGGTGATTTTCTCTTTATTTCCGTTCTCTCCCTCTAACTGAAACAAAATGTCGTTCCCGTTCTTCAACAGATAGTGGACAATGCTGCGCTCGTAGGGCTCGTACGGCGAAACGGGCATTTCTATGGGGTTTGTAATCTCCGGTTCGGCAAGTTGGCCGCTTGGGAGCTGTAGTCCGGAAGGAATTAGCGCCTCAATGGGTATGTCTTCGACGACATTGCCCCCGTCGGGTGTGGCTGTGCTGCTGGCTGTCTGGGGTGCAACACCGTTGTCGTTGGTTGCGGATGTTGTGACCGTCTCCTTTTCTTCTCCTTTGGGCTGCTTGTTGTAACTCTCCAGCAGTTTCTTCTTGCGTAGTTCGCCCACTTGCTCGGTCAGGGCCGCCTCGTTTGCGTCGAGCAAACGGCTGCACTCTTGTATGTAGACCGAACGGCGTATTTTGTCGGGGATGGCGGCAATGGTCGATGCCGTCTCCATAATGGCGCTGGCTTTGGCCAGCGGATTTTTGGCTATTTCAGGACCGAAGTGCTGGGCAAAGAACAGCACATAGTCTTGTTCGTTATCTGTGAGGAACTGCTTGACCTCGTCACCGCTATGGTTTTGGGCGAATGTGTCGGGGTCGTCGTCTGGTGGTAGTATGACCACGTGTACGAAAAGCCCTTGTTCAAGTAACAGTTTGCCGTTCTTCAGTGCGGCGTGCACTCCGGCATTGTCTCCGTCGTACATCATGGTCACGTGCTTCTCTTCGCTGTCTTCTCCACCGACCGACGGAATGACGCGTTTCAGCAACCTTATCTGCTCGGTGGTCAGGGCTGTTCCGCACGGTGCCACAATATTCTCAATGCCCGCCTGCACCATTGAAATGACGTCGCAGTAGCCTTCGCTGATGTAGCACTTCTTCTCTTTTTGTATCGCTTTTTTTGCAAAGAACAGTCCGTAAAGGGCAAACCTCTTCTGGTAGATGTCGCTTTCTGGCGAGTTCTGGTATTTGACGGGGTCGTCGGCACGTAATGTACGCCCTCCGAATGCTATGACTTGGCCCGAAATGGAATGGATGGGGAAGATGGCACGGCTGGCAAAACGGTCGGTCGTCGGTCCGCCTTCGTGGGGTATCGATGCACCAAGTTTGACCAAATACTCTGTTTTGACACCCTTTTGTGCGGCCTCTTTTGTGTAATGGTCACGCTCTTTCAAGGCATAGCCTAACTGGAATTTGCTGATAATGTCTTGGCGGAAGCGCCGTTTCTGCATAAAGTAGGTCATACCTATCTGCTGACCCTCGTTGGTCTCATGCAGGTTCTTTATAAAGTGCTGGTTCAGCCACTCGTTGGCGTGGATGAGGCTTTCGCGCTCGTTGTATTTCTGCCGGTCTTCGGCCGACATCTCTTTGTCTTCTACCTCGATGTGGTATTTTTTACCCAAAATCTTTATGGCTTCAATGTAACTCACATTCTCGATGTTCATTATGAAGCTGATTGGGTTGCCGCCATTGCCGCAAACGAAACAGTGACAGAAGTTTTTGCTCGGCGACACATAGAACGACGGGCGCTTGTCGTCGTGGAACGGACAAAGGCCCACATAGTTGACACCCCGGCGTTGCAGTGTCAGGTAGTCTTCAACTACGTCTTTAATCTCTGCACGAGCCTTTATCGCTTCTATGGTCTTCGAATCAATCATAGTGCAAAGATAAACAAAACAAAAAAGTGCAGGGGTAATGCCCTGCACTTTATTTTGAACAAGAGTTTGGTTGTCTTTTCCCGTTAGAGCGAGATGCCAAGCAATGCCATAACAGTGGCTGCATTGACGTCTTCCTCTGAGTCGAACATGTCGACCAATGCTGGTGAAACACCGTTGCTGAGCAGACCTTGCTTGAAGGAATCCTTGTATTCGTCGGTACCGTTGCGGTAGGCTTCCTTGTAAGTGCCTATCTGCTGTAATGTTTCTGCGTTGTTGATGATTTCGCCTAAAGTCTTGCCCTTAAGCGAGTCGAGCACTTTTGTTGCTTTCTCGGCATCGGCAGTACCTTGTTCTGCGGTTTGTCCGCCTTCCAATTCAATGCCGAATGCAATCATAGCAGTTTCTTTCGGATGCTCGGAATCCAGAATTTGTTTTACCAGCGTCTCACCCAAACCAGTGGCAATGGCCGTCGCTTTTACATAGGTGCTTTTGTAGATGTTGTCGTTGCTCGTCTGGTAATGTTCCTTGATGTCTTTTTCCAAAACATCGAGGGCGGCGTTCTTTTCTTCCTGGGTGCTGGCATCGTTAATCAGAATCGCATAGGCTGCGGCTAAATCTTTGCCGTCTTCGTAGCCCTTCATATATTGCGAAGCGTTAGTGATGACCGACTGCTTCTCTTCGTCAGAAAGTCCGTTTATAATAGATGCTATACCGCTGGTTCCCGCATTGGTGTCGCCAAACAAATCGCCTACGGTCGTAAGTTCGAGTCCTGTAGCATCGGCAACGAAGCGTGCTACCTGTTCCTGTTGTTCAGAGTTGCCGGTAGCCAATACTTTCTGTATCTGTGCCTTTATATTGAGAAGGTCTTCTTCAGACTTTGTTTTGTTCAATTCTCCGAATCCGCTTTCTTCTGCTGCAACATAGTCGAACATGCTGCTGGCAATGTTTGCGGCTGCTTCTTGTGATGAAATCTGCTGAACTTTCTGTTCAGGGGTGTTTTCGTCATCGTCTTCGCTACAGCTTTGTGTGCAGACCGAAAAACTCAATAATGAGGCAAATGCTAGAATACTAAAAAATCTTTTCTTCATGGTGAATGGGTTTTAAGTTAGACCTATTTTATAAATATAGTCCTCAAATATAATACTTTATGTGATATGTTATACACAAAATCGCATTTTTTTTAAAAAATAAAAAGCCAGGTGCGGTTGCGCCTGGCTTTTTCTAACGCTGATAGTGTTCTGTTATTCGTCTTTCGAGAAAATAGCTTCAAGAAGGGTTGAAAGTGCGCTTACTGAAGAACTTTCGAGCAAGTTTTCTACGGTTTCGGCGTCACCGATGCCGTTGGCTGCAGCCAAGAAGCCGGCTTTGTAGCTCTTGCTTTCGTTCTTTTTGTATTTTTTGCCATAATTGACCATCTTTGTCATGCTGGACATGCCGCTTACCGAAGTTACGCCATTCTCTTTTACGCTCTCGTATGCTTCGGCATATGCCTTACCGTCGGCAGAACCCTGCTCAAAAGCGGTTTTAATGTCTGCAGTGTCGATTTTGGTGATTTCTCCGTTCTCGTCGTCATCGTCATCGCTGCATGCAACGTTGTTGAAACCTACGAATACGAGCAGTGCTGTTGAAAAGAGGGCTAATAGTTTCTTTTTCATTTTCTGGAAAAATTTAGTATTTGATTATTTTGTTTGTGATTCTTTTATTTTTCGGCTGAAGCCAACGCCATCATGCTGATTTTGACGTTTACCCCACTAAATGCCTTTGCGCAGGCTTCTAGGGTGGCTCCTGTGGTCAGGACGTCGTCAACGATAGCGATATGCCGGTTTTCAACTTTGTCTAAGTTGTGTGCGGAGAAAATGTCTTTGACGTTTTCCCGTCGTTCCTCGGCGGTCTTTTTCGTTTGCGTAGTGTTCGCTGTCTTTCTGTACAAGACGTCTGTCACTACGGGTTTGCCAAGTGACTGACCTATGCCTCGGGCAATGCTCTCTGCCTGATTGTAGCCGCGGACTTTCAGTTTGTCGGGGTGGAGTGGTACTGGTATTAGCAGGTCAATGTCTTCCCACCTTCCGCCTTTTAGCTCGGTGCCGAATTGGTAGCCTAGCGCCTCGCCTAGTTGGCTGAATCCGCGATATTTAATGCCGTGTAGCAGTTTTTGCGTCAGGTTGCCTTTCTCGAAGTAGAGAAACGTGGTCGCCATTTCCACTTTTACCCTCCCGTAAAAACGTTGCTCGAAGCTGTTTCCTTTTTCTTCGTGCCGGTGGGTGTACGCAAGGCGGGTGCGGCAGTCGAGGCAGATTAAATGCTCGCCTCTGGCAAGCACGTTGTCGCAACAGACACACAACCTAGGGTAGAACAATTGGGTGAAATCAGACAGCGTGTCTTTTATCCAACTCCCTAATTTCATACCGTGTTGTCCTTAGCTTTTTTTCTTGGTGTCGAGTCTGCCGAACACTTTTTTCAGCACATCGTTCACACGGGCGTCAACGTTTGTGCGTATCTGGTATTCCTGGTCGGCAACTTTGGTGAACAGTCCGTCGAGCGCCCTGCCGGTAATGTAGTCCGAAAGGTCTGTGTTAACTTCCTGCACTGCCTGCACACTAGTATACTGGCTGCTGGAGATGACACCGGCAGACTTTGCAACAGTAAGCCCGGCTTTGATTTTCTTGTCGCCGATGACTTTGGCGAGTTTGTTGTTGTATTCCGCAAATTTCGACCATGCCGAGGTGGTAGTCACACCGGCCACCTTCACACTGTTCAGCGAATTGGTTACAGGATCGTGAAATGCGCTCTGCAACTGGGTTGAGGTGTTGTTGTGGAGGTAGGTGGTGGCAGCATTGTCCTCGCCGAATAAGATGCTCTCGGCATCGCCGATGGTCATCTTGGTGATGGCGCTTTTGAAGATGCTGACCGATTTTGGAGCAGCGTCTTCTGCAGCCCCGTTAAACAGTTCTATGAAAGTATTCTCGTCTGGAATGCTCGAATTTGTAGCATTCAAGATGGTACTGAAGGTTTCGTTTTTCGACAATGTCTGTACCGCACTGAATGCGGTGGCGGCTTCTTCCGGCATACCAATCTTTACTGCAGCGTCGTTCAGGTAACCACCTTTCCGGTGCAACTTTGTGGCTGCGGTGTCGATGCCTACGCTAAGGGCTGATTTTAATCCGGTAGCAACTTCAGAATCTTCGGTGATGGCGTCAATGACAGTTGAAGCCTCGTCGCAACTATATGATGCCAATAAGATGGCGCCTGCACATGCGCTTTTGAGTACGATGTTTTTCATATTAAATCCTTATTTGTTGAGTTGTTTTGTTTGTTCTGTTGCAAAAATTAGTCCGAACTTCTTGTTTCGGAAGGCAATTTATATAAAAATACGGAATTTTTTGCCTTTATTGTTGATTTTCTACAATTTCCCCATCTTCCATGCTAATGACGCGGTCTGATATTTTAGCCAAGTCCTGGTCGTGGGTGACGATGACGATGGTCTGGCCTTTCTTTTCGCGCAGCTCGAATAGCAGATGGTACAATTCGGCTTTGTTCTTAGAGTCTAGGCTGCCCGATGGCTCGTCTGCCAACAAGATGTCCGGTTTGTTTATGAGGGCTCTGGCTACTGCCACCCGCTGTTTCTCGCCTCCCGAAAGTTCATTCGGGCGGTGGTTGGCTCGTTCCTGTATACCTAAATATTCAAGTAGTTGCATGGCCTCGTTTTCCGCCTCTTTTTTAGACCTATGCGCTATAAGGGCAGGGATACAGACATTCTCAAGCGCACTGAATTCGGGCAACAACTGGTGGAATTGGAAGACGAAGCCGATATGTTTGTTACGGAAAGCCGATAACTCTTTCTCGTTGAGCGACAGCACGTCCTGATTGTTTATACGGACAATCCCGTTGTCGGGTCTTGACAGCGTCCCTATAATTTGAAGCAACGTCGTTTTGCCGGCACCACTGGGGCCGATAATGGAGACTACCTCGCCCTTGTGGATGTGCAGTCCGATGTTCTTTAATACCTGCAGGTTTCCGAAACTCTTGTTAATACTTTCGACATTAATCATTACTCTTCTTTAGTTTAGAAAGGTATTGCTCTAGTTTCTCTTGTGAGATGCCCGTCTCTATTCTCCCGAATTCAGACCACGATATCCGGCCGGTCTCTTCAGAAACCACAATGGCCCATGCGTCCGACTTCTCGGTAATGCCCAGGGCTGCGCGGTGCCGCAGGCCGAGGTCTGGGTCGACGTCTGTTTTGTGCGTGACAGGCAATATACAGCTCGCAGCCTTGATCCTTCCGTTCGAAATGAGCATGGCTCCGTCGTGTAGGGGCGAATTCTTGAAGAAAATATTCTCGATTAATCGCTCACTGATTTTTGCGTCAATTCGCTCTCCGGTGTCTTCGATGTAGCGAAGGTCAATGTTGTGCGGAATTACGATGAGGGCGCCGACTTTGTTCCTGGCCATATTCTTGCATGCGATAACAATCTGCATGATGTCGTCGTTCTCTATTTTTTGCTCGTTGAAATTAAGGGCGCGGGTCAAAAAACGGGAGAAGACGTTTTGCCGGGAACCGAGTTTCGTGAAAAACTGCCTTATTTCGTCTTGAAACAGAACAATGAGTGCGATGACGCCGACATTGACAATCTGGTCCATAATGGCACCCAGCAGTTGCATTTGGAATACGAAACTGACCACCAACCAAACGATGATGAAGACGAGCACACCGGCAAAAAGCCTGTTCGCCGATGTCCCTTTCGAATCTTTGTAGAGGCTGTAAAGAATGCAGGCGACTACAATAATATCTATATAGTCTATAAATCGAGGTCCGAAACGCATTTCTGTCCTTGTGTTATTTTAGGTTTTAAGGTAACGTTGTCGTTCTTTTCAGTTCGTTGAATAATTTAATGGTCTCAACGGCTTCTTTTACATCGTGTACGCGGAGGATGTCAGCTCCCTTTAATAATGAAAAGGTGTTGAGAACGGTTACACCGTTTAGCGACTCTTCTGCGTTGCAACCGAGTACCTGCCAAATCATCCGTTTCCTTGAGATGCCCACTAAAAGAGGTAGGCCGAATTGTTGGAATAAGTCTAGGTTAGCCATAAGTTCGTAGTTCTGGCCGATGTTTTTCGCGAAACCAAAGCCAGGGTCCAGTATGACGTCGTTTACACCTAATTCGCGGAGACGGGCTAATTTTTCTGCAAAATAACGAAAAATATCTTTTGTTATGTTCTCGTATTCTGTTTTTTGTTGCATCTCTTGAACGGTATGGCCAACCGTATGCATTAATATATAGGGAACATGCAGTTCGGCTGCGGCTTCAAATATTCCGTCTTCTATTTGTCCTCCCGAAATGTCGTTGATGATGTCGGCTCCGCAGTGTCCGATGCTCTCCCGGGCTACTTTTGCACGGAAGGTGTCAACCGATATCGGAGTGCAGGGGTCGATGCTTCGGATGGCTTCAACGGCCATACAGACCCTGTCGCACTCTTCTTGCTCGCTGACATCGCCGGCGCCGGGCCGGGTCGAGAAGCCGCCAACGTCAATAATGCCGCCTCCCTGCCTTACAATCTCTTCGGCACGCTTTTTTATCGCATCGGTGTCACGGAAACGGCTCCCCTCGTAAAAAGAGTCGGGTGTTATGTTGATAATTCCCATTACGACAGGACTGCTAAGAGAGATGAGTCTGCCGTTGCAATTGAGTAGTTTAGATGCTGACATTGACTTTTTTTTGCGTTAAAAGTAAAAAATGTTCGATTTTTATTTCTACAAAGATAGAAAATCTATATCTTTGCCCAATCACTGACTAAAATACTATTTCGGTTACGATGGTGTTTTTTGTGGTTGTGTGGGCAGAAAAAACGAATTTGTTTGGAGAATATCGTTTTTTTTAGTTAGGTTTGCATTCGCTATCGACTAAGAGGACGATGCTCTCGCAAAACTTTTTTGTTTTGCCTGGTAAACTAATTTTTTTGTGTAAACAATTATCTTATTCATAAAGTACTATGAAACACGTAAAGCTTTTAAAGCTGGCGGCATTACTGCTTGTGGTGGGTGCGACTCTCCCATCTTGCGGTAAGAAGTCTTTGAAAGACTCCCAAGCCTCTAATGTTACAGGCTGGAAGTATAATGACAAGGAAAACGGCGGTTTCCAGGTTGTAACTGGTTACGAGCAGGATACCCCTCCTGGTATGACTTTCATTCAGGGTGGTACCTTTACAATGGGCCGTGTTATTGAAGATGTGATTGGTGACTGGAACAACATCCCACGTCGTGTGACTGTTGCTTCTTTCTATATGGACCAATACGAAATCAGCAACGTTAACTGGCGTGAATATCTGCACTGGATGGGACAGGTGTTCCATAACTCTCCAACACTGTTTGAAAAGTGTTTGCCAGATACTTTGGTTTGGCGCGAAGAGTTGGCGTACAACGAGCCTTATTTGGATTATTACTTCTCTCACGTTGCTTACAACTATTATCCGGTTGTAGGTATCAGCTGGGAACAGGCTTGTGACTACTGCTTGTGGCGTAGTGACCGCGTTAACGAAAAACGTATGGTTGATGCGGGTGTTATTCAATATCCAGACTTTCAGGCTTTGAAGGGTAATACCGATGCCGACGATATCAGAAACAACCAGGTGTTCAATACCGATAAGTATATCGCTAAGTCTGACTATAAGCCAACTGAAGGTAAGAAGGGTATGAAGGATGTTTATGGCAATGCCCGTAAGACAAACATGTCTGATGGTATCCTCCTTCCTAAGTTCCGTCTCCCAACTGAAGCTGAATGGGAATATGCTGCTTATGGTACCAGGTCTGTTGAAGGCGAGGAAAACTACGAGGAAAAGAAGATTTATCCTTGGTATGGTCACCAAATGCGTAACCCTGATAAGAAACACCGTGGTGAAATGAATGCCAACTTCGTCCGTGGACGTGGTGATATGATGGGTATGGGTGGTAAACTGAACGATAAGGCCACCATCACTGCTCCGGTTGACGCTTTCTTCCCTAACGAGTTCGGCCTTTACAATATGGCTGGTAACGTTAACGAATGGTGCTTGGACGTTTATCGTCCATTGACTAGCGACGACGAACAGGAGTACAACCCATTCCGTGGTAACGTTTATACTGTTATGAAGACTGAACAGAGTACTATTGATGGTACCGAAGTTAAACTTCCTGTTATTGACTCTCTTGGTCGTGTGACTTTCGCAATCGATGCTGACTCTACTACTCCGCAGTCTGTTATCGCTAAACTCGATGTCCGCAACTTCAAGGATGGTGATGCGGGTAGCAGCTTGAATAACTGGAAGGATACTGAACTTACTCCTGATGCTCTGACTAAGAGAATGTACGACCCTGATACAGATGCTGAGTCTATGCTCACAACTAAGATCTCTAACACCGTTCGTGTTTACAAGGGTGGCTCTTGGAAAGATCGCGCTTATTGGTTGAACCCAGGCCAGCGCCGTTATCTTGAGCAAACGGAAAAACGTAGCGATATCGGTTTCCGTTGCGCAATGAGTAAGGTAGGTCCTGAGGATGATGACAGATAATTGTAATTACTCATGATAGTGATTGACCCCCAGTTTTTATAATTGGGGGTTTTTTGTTTAATGGGTGTAAACTTATGCTTTTTGCATTTGTAGCGCTCTTTTTATTATTTCCCTTTTAGTATGAATTTAACTACAGAAGAGGTTTACGAACTATTCTTGCAATGTACCTCTGTTACGACCGATTCCCGTAATTGCCCCGCCGGTTCTCTTTTCTTTGCTTTGAAGGGGACTTCGTTTAACGGCAATGCGTTCGCATCAAATGCTCTTGCGGCTGGCTCCAAGTTCGCTATTGTCGACGAACCGCAATATGCTAATGGCAAAAATATTTTCTTGGTCGACAATTGTCTGCAAATGCTTCAGGCTGTTGCACGTCTGCATCGGCAAACGCTTAAAACGACTGTCATCGGCATTACGGGTACAAACGGCAAAACAACTACTAAAGAATTGGTGGCGGCTGTCTTGCAAAAGAAGTACAATCTGCTTTATACGCAGGGAAACCTCAATAACCAGATTGGTGTTCCGCTCACCCTCCTTCGAATGAATAAGGGACACGAACTTGCTGTCGTGGAAATGGGGGCCAGTCATCCTGGCGATATAAAGGAATTGGTCGATATCGCCCTTCCTGATTATGGCCTTATTACCAATGTGGGGCATGCGCATATTCTTGGCTTCGGCTCTTTTGAGGGCGTTGTGAAAACCAAGGGTGAACTTTATGACTTTATCCGGGCGAAAGGTGGAAAAATATTCCGCAATGCCGATAATTCAATCCTGGCGTCCATTTCTGAGGGCTTAGATGCTGTGCTTTATGGTGTTTCTGAGTCGAACTATGTGCATGCGCGCTCGTTGGGAGCTTCTCCTTTCCTGAAAGTAGAATGGAATGGAACTGTTATCCAAACGCATTTGATTGGTGACTACAATTTTGAAAATGTAATGGCGGCTATTGCTGTCGGCTCTTTCTTTGGTGTACCTTCTGATGCTATTATCTCTGCTCTTGAAGATTATTTGCCTAGTAACAACCGCTCTCAATTCAAAGATACTGGTAAAAACCATCTGATTATTGATGCCTACAATGCAAATCCTACCAGTATGCAGGCTGCTCTCAACAACTTTGCGGCTATGGATGTAAAGGATAAAATGCTTATTTTAGGTGATATGAAAGAGTTGGGCCCTGATAGCGAAATGGAACACAAAAAGGTGGTCGACTGGATTAAACACCACGATTTTCATTTGGTTTGTCTGGTGGGCGGGTGCTTTGACGCGGCTGCCAAAGGTTCTTTTAACTGTTTCCCTGATGTTGATGCTTTGAACGTATGGCTGCAGCAGCATCCGGTATCTGGTGCAAACATCCTTGTCAAAGGGTCTAATAGCACAAAATTGATAAAAGTTGTAGATTTTCTTTAATCTTTTTTCTCTGTATGTTTCCAAAAGAGATGCTGGTAGTGGCGTTTGTCGTCGTTGTCGTATTCTACTATATATGCAAGTTCTTTACCGAGCGATACATGCGCAAGAAGGAGATGAATGAGGCTGCATCGCCTGACAAGGCCCATCTCCATTCTGCCGATGACTGCTCCGATGCCGGTTGTGCTATGCGCTATGTCTGTTCGGGAAAGGAGAAAGAAGAAGTAATGTATTTTGACGACGAGGAACTCGACCGCTTTAAAAACCGCACTGCCGATAGCTATAGTATTGGCGAGGTAGAAGAGTTCCGTGAGGTTATGGCGACTATGCGAGGCGACGAGGTCGCCTCTTGGCTCAACAGCCTGTGCTCGCGTGAAATTAATTTGCCGGTATCTTTACGACAAGAGGCAATAGCATTGGTGAATAAAAACAAAATTAAATGAAAGCCCGTTTACTGTATTTCGTTGCGTATTACTTCTTTTGGGTTCTGGCTTTTTTGGTCCAGAAACCGGTTTTTATGCTCTATCAGTGGAGTACTTCGCAAAACTATGGACTGGCCGATTGGTTAAAGGTGGCTTGGCACGGTCTGCCTATGGATTTTTCTGCTGCCGGTTACCTTTCTGCTCCTGTCTTTCTGCTGGTGTTGATCTCCTGTTTTACAGGGGCAGGAAAGTGGCTCGACAAGGCTGTCAGAGTGTTGACCGCTGTCTTGATAACCATTGCGGTTGTCTGTTTCGTAGCCGATATGTTCTTATATCCGTTCTGGGGGTACCGGCTCGATGTAACACCCCTGTTCTATATGGAAACACCTAAGAATGCGGTTGCCAGCGGTACTGCGGCCCAA
This sequence comes from Bacteroidales bacterium UBA4345, assembly GCA_002396385.1. GTDB lineage: Bacteria > Bacteroidota > Bacteroidia > Bacteroidales > Paludibacteraceae > Physcocola. Next base: position 10,907 of record DGTD01000071.1, on the reverse strand, counting down.
AGTCTGGCTTGCATCGCTTTTTTTGTCATCGAGTGGTTGGCCTATTTCATTGTCTTCCGTCTTTTCCATAATAAGTTCTACCGTATAGAAGGACGGTCTTTGCCGACCCTGGCCCCCATGTTACTTTTGCTGGGTGTTTTGTTCGTTGTCATTCGGGGTGGTGTGACGGTATCTGTAATGAATGCCGGACATGTCTATTTCAGTAAAGACATGTTCCTCAACCATTCGGCTGTCAACCCTATCTGGAACTTCTTTTCCTCATTTGCGAAAGACCGTGATTTTGCCAGTCAATACCGTTTTATGGATGGTGCGGATGCGCACAAACTGATGGAAAAGATGATCGAACCTTCCTGCCTTCCTGCCGATATGGTTTTGCTGGAGACGCGTCGCCCTAATATCGTGCTTTTTATTCTGGAAAGTTTTGGCTCCAACATCTGCGAGATTGCTGGTGGTGCAAAAGGGTTGACTCCGAATCTTGACCGGATTGCCAGAGAGGGACTGTTCTTCTCCAATTTCTATGCGAACAGTTATCGTACCGATCGTGGACTGGTCGCTATACTGAGCGCTTATCCGGGGCAGCCGGTGACTTCGCTGATGAAATATCCGGAAAAATCGCAGAATGTACCTACTTTGCCTGGTGCGCTGAAACAGAACGGTTACGACCTTTCGTTCTTTTATGGTGGCGACGAGAACTTTACCAATATGCGTTCTTATTTGCTGCATGCTGGTTTTGAAAAGCGGGTATGTGATAAAGATTTCTCAAGTGAAGAACTCTCTACAAAATGGGGCGCTTACGATCATGTTGTTATGCAGCGTTTGGTTGACGACCTGGCACAACCCCAGAAAGAACCTTTCTGTAAGGTTTTGCTTTCGCTGAACAGCCACGAGCCTTTTGACGTGCCCTTTAAAAAGTTTGCCGATCCCTATCCGAATTCTGTCGCTTATACCGATAGCTGTATTGGCGCATTCTACGATTTCCTCAAACAAAGCCCTTATTGGAACAACACTTTGTTTATTCTGTTGCCCGACCACGCCAAACCGTATCCGGCTACCATGACAAACCAAGAGGTGGCGCGTTACCAGGCTCCAATGATTTGGACTGGCGGTGCGCTGAAAAGGCCTGGGGTGGTGACTCAGATAGGCTCGCAAATCGATTTGGCGCGTACCTTGTTGGCTCAGTTGCAAATTGATGGCTCTGATTTCGTTTTTAGTAAGAACATTTTTAGTGAAAAATCACCTAAATTTGCCTTTTACGCCTATAACGATGGCTTTGGATTCGTTGCTCCGGGTGGCGCCTCTGTTTACGATTGTGGAGGAAATGTGCTGTTGCGGGAAGATGATCCCCAGTATACGGCCTGTGGCAAGGCTTTTTTGCAATGCCTGATGGATGATCTGGCAAAGCGCTAAAATTATAATGTATAAAGTTTATGTCTATTTTATTTGACCAGATTGCATATGGACCTGTCCACAGCCGAAGGCTGGGGGTCTCTCTTGGTGTGAACTTGTTGCCAACCAGCCAAAAGTTGTGCTCGTTTGAGTGTATCTATTGTGAGTGTGGTTTTACGAAGCGGGTTGATGGCGCGAAACTGCCTACCCGCCAGCAGGTAAACGAGGCTTTACTAGCAAAACTTGACGCAATGAAGTCAGATGGCGTTAATCTCGATGTTCTGACTTTTGCCGGTAATGGTGAACCGACGCTGCATCCCGATTTCGCAGGCATTATCGATGATACTGTTGTGGCGCGTGACCGATTATTCCCTAATGCCAAGATTAGTGTCCTCTCGAATGCGACAATGATCGGACACGACGATGTCTTTAACGCTCTGTTAAAGGTCGACAACAATATCTTGAAATTGGACTCTGGTCTCACTCAAACCGCTAAACTCATCGATTTGCCCAATTCTCCGGCATATAGTGTCGAAAAACAGGTTGAACTGATGAAACGGTTTGATGGCAATCTGATTATCCAGACGATTTTCCTCAGGGGTGTCTACAACGGACAAGTGGTTGATAACACTACACCCGAGGAAGTTGCGGCATGGACGGAGGCTGTGAGACAGATTCGTCCTAAACAGGTAATGGTCTATCAGGTAGATCGCGAAACTCCTGTGCCTGGTTTGGAAAAACTGACTAACGATGAATTGTTCAGATTGTCGCAGGCTGTCCGTGATTTGGGTATTCCTGTCCAAGTTGCATGATTAATTCCTTTTTTTTAAGTTTTCTTATGGCTCAAAGGTTCTTCTTTATACTATCGCTGTTGCTTTGCCTGACACGTCCGGCATCCGCCCAGTTCGAAATCGGTGCCAGTCTGGGCCCGTCAATATCGACAACAAATCTCGATCCGCTGGGTCGTGAAGTGTCAGCTTTGGCTGGCATCTATCCGGAGTTAAGGGCCGGCTATATCTTTAACGATTGGTTGTCGGCTAGTCTGGGAGTCGGCTACTGTAGGCGGGGCTTTAAGGAACGGCCCTACGGAGAGACGCAAAAGAAAGTCAGTTTGAACTATTTCCAAATGCCGGTGTATGCGACAGCCTTTTACCCGTTATGCGGAAAATTCACAGTGGCGGCATCAATGGGCTTACAGTTCAATGTCTTCAACTCGTCTGATGCTCCGGCTCCTTTCAATATCGACTTTCAGGAAATGCATGATCCTGTAGCTTTTTTATGCGGGGCTGAATGCCGATACGCTCTGTTTAAAGATGTCTGTCTGAACTTGCAGTACCGTTATACGGCCGATTTTGTATATGCCGACGACAATAAGTCGTTGGGACGCCTTGCTGCCAACTATATTTTGCTTGGTGTTACCTATTCGGTACCTCGTCGCGAGAAAAATAGTTCCGCACCTGTCGTCGATGTGTTGTCGGAAATAAGGTAGAATAATAACAGGTGTCGGTTTATGCTAAGGTTCGTTACTGTTCTTTGCTGTTGGGTGCTGGTCTTGCTGACTCCTCTTGAGGGGAGGGCTGTGAAGCGTTTCCATTTTACCAATTACCGTACAACAAACGGGTTGAGCAGTAACTGTATCTTTAAAATGGAAGTAGACTCCCGGGGCTTCTTATGGCTTGCTACCGACTATGGGATTAATCGTTTCGATGGTGCTGCTTTCCGCACTTATTTAAAGGAAAATTATCCGTCTTTAAGCCAAAATATAGCCATACAGGTCTGTCGGACAAATGGTGATGGCGTTTATGTGTCGGGTTATAACGGTTTCTTGCAACGTTATGATTATGCGACCGACTCTTTCGAGAGTTTCTTTCAGCCTAACTTTACCGAAGCGGTAAAAGACTTGTATTTCGATGCTGTTAACGATGAACATTTCGCTTTGACTACGGGTGGGGTGTATAGACGAAAACGTGGAGAAAGGAATTTTACTATTGACCCTGTCCGCCCTATCGCTGGGAAAAATAATGCGCAATGCATCATCAACGACCATTTTGGACATTATTGGATTGCAGAATCAGATTCGGTGTCGGTTTTTTCTTACGATGGCCGCTTATTGCGTGTTTTTCGCCCGTCTTCTTCCCATATCCAGACGTTTACTCCCCAACTTATGTCTTTGCCAGACGGACGGGTAATGGTCTGTTATCAAACCAACAAGGTCGATTTTTTCTCGTTTACAGACAAGGCAGACATCGTGCTTGACCATAGTATAACGCTCCCGTTTTTCAACCTGACGGGTATGCAGATTACAACCGATGGGGCTTATTGGTTCTCTTCTGATGGAGATGGTTTGTGGTGGAGCCCTTCGGAACCCCTCTCGGGTAACGATGTACAAAAGGTGTTGCCCTACGGGTCGGACGGAGATGAAATCCGGAAAATTTACGATATACTGGCCGATAGTCTTGGCAATTTATGGGTGGCTACCCAAAACGACGGACTTTTGCGCTATTCTGGCCATGATGTTAGCAGGTCGTTCTTGTCAACCGATTTGGGCATCCCGCGGGGTGTTGGTACTGGTTTTTGCGAACTGCCTTCCGGACGTATGATGCTGGCCTGCGATGGCTCGGGCTTGTATGAGTTCTCGGTGAAGGATGGTTATTACGATGTGTATTCGGAGAAAGACGGTCTGAAAAATAGGAATCTGGTTTCGCTGATGTGCGATTCAAAAGGAAGGGTTTGGACGTCGACCTGGGGAACCGGAATCTTTGTCGGTGAAAGGAAGGGAGAACGCTACAAGTTTGAAACGGAAACGTTCGCAGGGCTTGATAATCCTCAGACTACTATAACCAACTTTATGGAATTGGAAGACGGCGATGTGTGGGCATGCGCAAGCGGCGACGCCATTTATGTCTGCCATAAGGGAAGGTGGTGCCGTTCTGTCTTACGTTATCCTTGGAACCTGCAAGAGACAGAACGCTGGCCGTTTGTTGCTTTTGAAGTGAATGCAAAAGAACATTGGGTGCAAACCTCTTGCAGTATGTGGACCGATAAAGGAGATGGCTTGCTGAAACCTTTCGATATGGAAAAATTTATTGGGCCGGAACGCTATATTGTCAACGATGTCGCTTTTGTCCCTTCTTATGGCGTTGTTCTGGCTACTCAGAAAGGTTTGTTGGTCGCAAAAAGCGATACCTTCGCTTTTTCGAAAATAGATTGGTGTCCAGATACTGAAATCTATTCTATTGTGTTGGATAAAAAAGGCTGTTTGTGGGCGGCTATGCCCGACGGGGTATGGGGGTTCAACCTACAGAAAAAACAAATGGTAAGGTATCCTAAATATTTTGCGGCGTGCGGACGGAATTATTTTGTGAAACACTCCCGCTTCTGTAACTCGGGTAACTCGGTTTTCTTTGGAACCAAAGATGGCTTTTTCTGTTTTAATGCCGATAGCTTGTCGACTGTCAGAGATAACAACTCTTTTTGTCTGAGTAGGGTGGAAGTAGATGGCGCTCAAATCGATTTCGGTACCTTGTTCGCCAACCAATCGTCTGTTGTACGAAGAATCAAGTTGCCGTACGGACACAGTTCGTTTGCCGTGTGTGCCGATGTTCCCGATTTCTCGCAACAGCGTGCCGCTATCGTTTATCGGCTGGTCGGTGCCGATACGGCTTGGAAACCTGTGGATAAAGACCAACGGATTGTTTTCAGCTACTTGTCCCCTGGCGATTATCGGCTTGAAGTCAAGCTGTTGGGTATGGACAACAGCGGCGCAATTAAATTGGATGTGTCGGCTTTAATGCCATGGTGGCAGTCCAACTGGTTCAAGGGTCTTTGTCTGGCTTTGGTCGTCTTGCTTGTTGGCTATAAGTTTTATAGGACGCAACGAGATAAAAAGCTACTGCTTTCTATGGTTGAGGAACGTACTACGGAATTGAAATACCAGAAAAACCTGGTGGAACAGCGAAACCAGGAGCTGAATGCCGCATTGTCGGCTAAGGATCGGCTGATGACCGTGGTTGCACACGACTTGAAAAATCCGATGTTCGCTGTTGTTGGCGCTCTTGAAGGCTTGCGGCGTAAAAACCATGTGTTGGATGAAGCGGAACGCGCCTCTTTGCTCGACAGCATGATTGAACGCACAAAAACTATGCAGAATGAACTGGGCAAATTGTTGGCTTGGGCTACCTCGAAACAAGATGATTTGACCTACAGACCGTCGAATGTTGATTTGAGCGAGATTATTGAGAATGATGTCGACTTATTGACGATTCAGGCTGAAGAAAAAGGAATCGTACTTCATAGTTCGGTCGAAATCACCAACTATGTGTATGCCGACTCCCGTATGATTGCTACCGCTATCCGTAATGTGCTGGGCAACAGTCTGAAATTTACGCCATGTGGTAAGTCTGTGCGCATAAGGGCCTGGCAGGACGCAGACTACACCTTTGTGGAAATCTCGGATGACGGTGTTGGAATGTCGGAAGCGAAGTTGCGTGAGTTACTCGTAAACGAGGTGAATCCTTCTACGGTAGGCACGGGGGGCGAGTCGGGTAGTGGCTTGGGTTTAGGCTTGGTAAAGCATTATGTCTCGGTAAATGGAGGCTCTTTTTCTATGAGCAGTACTGAAGGGAAGGGGACTTCCACGCTCATTAAACTACCGACTTCTAACATTCCGGTGCCTACAACCAACAGAAAATCAGACCCTCCTCTTTCCGTTGAAGTCGATGCCGAATTGATGTCGGGGAATTGTGTCTTGGTGGTTGACGATGACTTGCTTATACAGCAACATATCAAATCCATTTTAGATGGTTATGTCGATATCTTATTGGCAAATAATGGCAAAGAAGCTCTTGATATGCTTGCTTCGAATTCGGTTGACGTGGTATTGAGCGATGTGGAAATGCCGGTTATGAATGGTATTGAAATGTCGAATGCTCTGAAGTCCGACGCTAATTATAACCATATTCCTGTGCTGTTCTTGTCGGCAAAGTCTTCTGAAAACGACCGGCTCCTCGGACTGCTGACAGGGGCTGTCGACTACATCGTAAAGCCATTTAGCCCGTCGGAACTCTTGGTTAAGTTGGGCAATATACTGGCATTGCGCCGCCGTCAGCAACAATTCCTTTTAGAGAAGTTTGTAGGGCCTAAAGATGAAGCATCTGCCAACCGGATTGTAGACTTGCCAGGTAAGGTTGAAAAGGTGGAAGACGGGGTTACGATAAACCCTTATCTCCAGCGTGTGGTTGCTGATGTTGAGGCTAATTACTCCAATTCTGACTATGGTATAGAACAAATGGCGGCCAACCTTTGCACAACCCGCATAACCCTTTATAGGAAGGTGAAATCGCTGTCGGGCCAGAATCCGAGCGACTTGTTGATCGACTATCGGTTGAACAAGTCGTGCCAACTGCTGAAAGAAAAACAGATGCCGGTGCAAGATGTCGCCTATGCGGTCGGCTTTTCCGACTATGCTTATTTCTCGCGCAGGTTCAAGGCGCGTTTCGGACAGTCGCCGAAAGATTTCGCGGCACTTTGAACGCATTCTCCTTATTCCTGAAACATTTTTCCATTTTGATTCTGTTTATTCTCTTTATTTTTGTGACGTATACATACAAAAATAGAACTACATGAATAAACACCTACTACTAACTACAATTTTATTGCCGGCTGTTATGATGGCCGAAGCCCAAGTTTCGGTTGTGATTGACGCCGAGTCAGACAATTTCCCGATATCTCCATATATCTATGGAAAAAACGGAGCAACCAGCGATCAGGCTACTCCGACCAATGCTGCCGATATGCTGCGTATGCGTGAGGCCGGGCTTCGTTTTGCCCGTATGAACAATGGAAATAACGCCACTAAGTATAACTGGCGCAGAAAACTGACCTGCCACCCCGATTGGTATAAAAATGTCTATCCTTGCAACTGGGACCAGTCTGCTTCCGACCTTCAGACCGAACTGCCTGGTGTTCAGGGTATGTATGCCTTCCAGCTGATTGGCAAGGCGGCTAAAACCAGCGCCTATAACTTCAACGACTGGGCCTACAACCAAAGCCAGTGGGGCGAGTGGTGCAGCAAACCCGTATGTGGCGGTGGCGAACTCGATGCTGCGGGCAATTTGGTTAAAAAGGGCGATGCCTCGCTCTATCTGGAGGACTGGCCTGCCGACTCCACTGTGGGCATCTATAAACATTGGCGTGACGAACTGGGGCTCGATATGTCGCAGTTCCAATATTGGAACATGGATAACGAATTCGAGATGTGGCCTTGGACTCATTCCGACGTCGTGGAGAAAAACAATGACGAGGTGTTTGAAATGATGATGCAGAACTATTTCGCTACGGCTAAGGCTATCCGTGCCATTGATCCTTCGGTCAAACTTTGCGGACCTGTGGCGGGTAGTGAGTGGACTTGGTACACACCTGCCGACTGCCAACCTACCTACAAGGGGAAAAAATACTGCTGGCTGGAATACTTCATTATGCGCTGTGCCGAAGAAGAAAAGGCAACGGGGGTTAATATGCTCGATGTCCTCGACATCCATTTCTATCCGGGTGACAAGACGGTAGCGAATGTACTGCAGGCTCACAGGGTGTTGTGGGACCGCGATTTTGTTTATCCGGAGGCTAATGGTGTGAAAACCGTTAATGGCGGATGGGATGAGAACCAGCGTAAAGAATACATTTTCGGCCGTTGCCAGGATTGGATTGATAAATACTTCGGCCCGAATCGCGGTATCACCTTTGGCATTTCAGAATACAACAATATCGAATCTTTTTCATCTTCTGTTACGGCTGTGGGCTACGCCTCATTTATAGGAGAGGGCGCGCGCCATGGAATGGAGTACTTTACACCATGGACGTGGAAAAATGGAATGTGGGAAACGTTGCATCTGTTTGGCCGGTATGCCAAAGACTTGAATGTGTCTGCTGTCTCTTCTAACGAAAACATGCTTTCGGCTTATACTTCCATCTCTTCTGATCGCGATTCGATGACCATTATTTTGGTGAATCGCTCTGAAAACGGTGCCGAGAAGGTGAATCTGACTATCGGAAATTTCGATGCTCAAGATGGTAAGGTGGAAACCTATCAATTGGCTAATTTGCCGAATAGCGAGTCTTTCAATTCACATACCGACAATGCTCTACAAAAGGGAGAGGCGGTTGTCGTGTCGAATACCATGTCTGTCGAGGTTCCTTCTTTGTCTGTAACTGCCATCGTGGTGCCTTCTGTTCATACGGGTGTAGACGGCTTTGCGGCCCAGCCGGTCGCTGTCTATCCTAATCCGACTACCGATGTGCTTTATGTGTCGAATGACGGGACTATAAAGTCTGTTGACATCGTAAATACAAGCGGAGTTGTTGTCAAGACCGTGAACGCATCTGCCGACGACGATGTCACAATCTCGGTTGCCGACTTAGACAAAGCTGTGTATCTGGTGAGAATCCGTACTGCCGGTGGTGTTAAGTATAGCACAGTTGTCGTGAAGTGATAAAATCGAATTTTGTGCTCACTTAGTGTGACTTTTTATTGTTGACCGCTGAAAAGTGTGCCTCTTTGTTTTGATTTTGTGGTGAAAACAAAATCGGTGAAACAGGCTGAATCCGGAACCCGGATTCAGCCTGTTTTCTATTGTGAAATCTGGACAAAACTGCAGAAGGAAACTATTTCTATAGCCGTAGCAAGCCGCCATTTAATTGTGAAACGGGTCGCAGTGGCCTGCCCGTTAATCCCGGTTGCATTGTTGCCGCTTAAATACTAAATTTGTAGAGTTAAGGAAAGAATTGGATTGTTTAGTGAAAGTTTCAAAAGATAGAAAAAGTATATATGGACAGGCTATTCTTGGAAAGGCAAATATCACTGACGATACTAAAAAACCCCCATATTGGAAAGAGAAATATAATGGAACAATAGAAAAATATAAAGATATATATAATTTAGAATGAGAAACATATGCATCATATTATTTATTTTCTTTCTCAACCTTACAAACGTTGAGGCTTCTCTTCGTATAAAGAGAATAAATCGGTATTTAAAAGATTACTCTAAGATCACTACTTCTGGTAATCACAAGATAAAAGAAATAGTTCGCTTGCATAGCATTTATAACGACTATGCGGTTCTTATATATAAAGATTCTCTCTCATCAGAATACGCACTGGCATGGCTCGACCTAAAACATTTGAATACTATTGACTTCCCTGAAAAACACAGAGAATGGGATGGTACTCCTCACTACTCTACAGATATAGCTGCTGGAGGTTTGTATTGGCTTGACGGCACCATACAAAAAATAGGCGGAACAACACTGCTAGACAGCTTAGTTCGTATTATCCCTTTTAAAGATAATATAATTGCTTTTAGAGTTCCTGATTCAAGTGATATTGGCGAGCTAGTCTTCATAAAGACTACACCCCGTCATAGTCATCAATATGATTACGGATTTCAAGTTGAATGTGGAATAATATGTAATAAGTATTTTAAATATGCATACGATTTATATGATGACAAACTAAGACTTAGATTGGAAGGTCACGAAAAAGGAGTTTGCGGTGAAACATTACATAGAGGTAGAAGTGGTTTTATAGAGATATATCCAGAGAAAGAAAATTCTTCTATATTCGATATTAATTCAAAAAATGTATTTGTTTATGACCACAAACTTAAAAAGAAACTAACAGTCAACTATCCATCTCAAGATTCTGTTCACTTTAGTTTTTGTTATACTACCCTTTTGCCTGGTGATTCACTTTTAGCGGTATATTCATACTATGGGGAGAAGGAAGGCAACATAGTTTATACAACCGACCTAGAAGCAGTTACACCGATAGGCGATAATTTTACCGGCTTTTTCAAAGACTATCTATTATACGACCATGCAAATGAAACTTCCGCCATAAAAACAGACAGGAAGCCAACAACTGAAATAAAATTAGGACGTTATCGTTTAAAGAAACACAATGCAAAATGGACTCTAAACACGCCTTTCACAACTGATTGTTTCGACCGCTTGACAGGTTTGAACAATAACAAATATCTTGGAGTCGTTGCCGGGAGTAAGGTCGGAATTATAGGCGAACACGGTAATTTGATTCTACCTCCAAAATTCGAGAAAATCTTCATTGACAAACTATATTTTATATGTCTTACAACAGAAGACACATATGAAGTGTACGACAAAAAGGGCAACCTGATAGGGAAAAACTTTCTTGATTTCTTCTACGATGAATATGATAAAGAAGACGAACCTGATAGGCAAACGGGCAAAGACAGATTCCATTATTTCTTCTTCAAGTTAGAAGACGGCAAATACCAATACTTCCTCAGGAAGAAGAAAAAAACGAAAGTGTTTTATGCCGACGATATTGACACAGAAGACCTTTCCAACAGGTACCTTCCTATAAAGAAAGACGGAATATGGCAGTATTTGGAAATAAAGTAGGCTGATGCGATTAAAATAATGAAGTAAAATGAGAAAAACATACAAAATAATAGTGCTATTGCTAAGCATTGCCACCTGCAGTGC
>DGTD01000031.1 GCA_002396385.1 Bacteroidales bacterium UBA4345 | reverse complement strand
GAATGGATAAAATACTCTATGAAACTCGATAAGATTTTTTGAGCTAAAATCACCGACTAAAGGCGTTTGTTTACGCATTGTTTACGCAGACATGAAAAAAGCACTTGCGAAAAACTCGTAAGTGCTTGATTTTTAATGTGGACCAGCCAGAGCTTGAACCTGGGTCCTCCAGATTATGAGTCTTGTTTTATTTACTCTTTAATAATTTTTATGTGCTTGCGGTTCCCGTTTACCGTTCCAACTTCTACCACATACATGCCAGAACCGATACCGTTCAGGTTGAGTTCTACATGATTGGTGCCTTTCCCTTTCAGAACTTCTTTACCCGATGAAGTCAGTAACACGTATTCGAAGTCGCCTGCACAGTCAATGTTCAGCAGGTCTTTGACGTTGGTTGGTACTACGCCGATGAGGGTTTCCGACTTCGTCGCTTTGGCTCTGGTCTGTGGCATATCTTCTATTATCTGCCAATAAGCCTCTTTGGGTTTGTAGCCTGAGAAGAGGAGTGGACGCCCTTTTTTTCTCCAACTGATCTCGTCGTTTGTACCCCAGACGGTTACAACGCTGATTTCATCTTTATGTGTTTTGTAAAGCTCGAACAGTTGCTTGTACATGTTTGCCTGGGTATCGTAGTTGTGGCCATCGGCTATCGTGATGTCCAATTCTGTTATCTGTATGTCGCAGCCGATGGTCGCATATTTTTCCAATGCTTCTTTGTATAGACTTACCGATGGATAATCGGTGCTCAGGTGTGATTGCATACCTATACCGTCGCATAACCCATTTGCGTATAGTTTTTTTACGAGGTTGTAAATAGCGTCGCGTTTCGCTGGTACGTATTCATTATAGTCGTTGTAGTATATTTTGCATTTGCGTGGAAGTAGTTTCCTCGCACTCTCGAAGGCGGTGCTGATGAACGAGTCGTCTCCGTATATTTCCATCCATCTCGACTTCCCTTCTTCCTTGTAGTTGCTTCCCGGATCACGCATATTTCCTCCGTCTACGTATACTTCGTTGACAATGTCCCATGCGTATATATCAAGATTTGGAAATTCGTTTTGCACAGCTTCTACTACATTCTTTATGTAGTTGTGTATGCGCTGGTCCATTATTTCTTTCGATACGGTTTGGCCGTTGTCTTCAAAACCCTCGTTGAAGAACCAGTCTGGGGTTTGCGAGTGCCATATAAACACGTGCCCGCGTATCGGGATATTGTTCTCGCTACAGAATTTCAGCACCGTTCTTGTTGTCGCTGGCAGTTTCACTTGTGGGTTGACATTGTCCCCGTCGCTTATGCTGCTAGTTTGGTCGAGCAGACAGTCGGGCTTCAGCTCGTTGCCTGGTGTCACACTGTTGAAATGGTGCAAAACCATGTTTTTTGCGTTGGTCGGGGTAATTTCGCTGGCGGTTACAGCGGTCCCTACTTTGAAGTAGCCTGCAAACAGGTCTTTTAATGCGGGTTGGGTGCTGTAATCAATTATTTCCTCTACTTTTTCCTCGCATGTGAAATCGTCAATATAGAAACTCAGTGTTGCGTTCTCGTTGCTCTGCACGTACGGTTGTATGTTTGTTGCGGCTTCCGGAATAACAATCTCACCCGATAGTTCTGTCCAGTTGTAGGCATTGACTTGCTTGCTGTCGATTGCTGGGTAGCTGTCATCTTCGCCCTGGGTGTATTGTAGGCTGAGCTCTATTCTCGCATTCTCTTTCGAGAAAACCCATACCGAGAATTTGTAGGTCTTCCCGGCCTGTATGTAGTCGTTCTGCACCAGTGCGCCGTGCCAGCCCGCTGAACGCTTGTCTACATATAGCGATTGCTCTCCTCCGTGTTTCTGCTCGGTTGAAAGTTCTATTGTGGTTTCTCCGGTCCCGCGTGCCGACCAATCGTTACTGTCCGACTCAAAGTCGTATGCAAGTCCCGCTGCATAACTGTTCATGCCAGTTAGGGCCAATCCCAATAATAACAGGTGTCTTTTTGTCATAATTGTGAAGTTTTTGGTAGTTCTGTTTTTACTTACTTTTCTATTTTGATGTTTTTTATTCTGTTAGGTTGGAAGAACTAGGCGCTCTTCCTGATTATCTGGCTTTGTTATAGCTTTTTCCCGTCGTTGAATGCTTGTCCCACTTTTTTACCCAATTCAATGTACGAGTGGTGTACGGGGTCGTAGGTTATCAGCCCCATTTTTTCAATGTCGGGTTGTCCGTCGCTGGCAAGGTAGTGTTCGTCTACAAGAATGTTGACTATTTCAGCCACCAGATAGTATCCGGTCTCCGATTCTTCTATCTTTCGGTTTATACGGCATTCCAGTGTCATTGGAAAGTCGGTGAAGACCGGGGCGTTCACTTTTTGGGCTTTTTCTACCTTCCAGCCCGTTTTCTCTATTTTCCTGGGCTCTTTTTTTGCACTCACAATGCCGACATAGTCGGCCGCTACCAGTGTTTTAGAGGTAGCGAAAGCCACTGTGAATTCGCCATTGTTGGCTTCCAGGTTCTCGGTGGTGGCGTGTGCTCCCATCGATATCATTATTTCTTTCATGTCCCACTGGCCACCCCAGGCGGCGTTCATGGCGTTGGCTTCGCCTTTTTTGTTGTAGGTGCCGATTATCAGCACGGGTTGTGGAACTACCCATGGTTTTGCTTCAAAACTTTTCATTTCTGTGCTTTTTTATGAAAGGTGGTTTTTCTTTCTCCGGTGTAAAGTTAAATAAAAAAAGCATGTCTGCCCTCTCGGGTTACATGCTTTTCTTAGTTGTTTTAAAAGTAATGTATTTTATAAGAACCTACCAGTTCTTGTATTTGCCATTCCAGTAACCTTTGTCGCCAATAATGTTGCCATTCACATATTGACCGTTTGGTGTGGTGAATTCGCTCTTGTGGTCTTCTCCTCCAATCTGCCAGCGCATCCAGGCTACGGTTGCGGCCATACCGCTCCAAGGACCTGAACCGTGCCCCCAGTTGTTGCCTACCATCTTTATCAGACAGGCCGGACATTTTACGCCGTTGTTGCCATAGTCGGCTTCTGCGTTTGGAGCTTCCATTCCTGCTTCTCCGTACACAATCATTGCTGTTTTGTCTGTCGGTACCAGTGTCATTGCACTGTGATTCAGGTCTCCGCTGTTGTTCAGGGCTGCGGTTACCACTCGTTTGTCCTTAATGAGGGCCTGTTCCGATTCTAGTCCGCCCATCGAGTGCCCAGCACAACCTACACGGTCGGTTATAATGCGGTTGTAGAGTGGACCGTTGGGGTCGTTGCTCTTTTCTTCCAGCCAGTCGAGTGCAGCACTTGCCAAGTCGCCGCTTCCTGGCGATTCTCTCAACGCCATAACTACAAATCCATGCGACGCAAGGCGGTTTATTATGCCCATATATTCGCTTGGCTTGCTACCTCCGCCTGGTCCCCATATAACCACGCCGTGCTTGACGTAAGGGTCGTTCGACATCTCGGTCGGATATACCAGAATGTTACCTCCGCCTGGACCTATATTTTCCATTTTTGTTAGTTTCATCGGACCATCCTGGTTCACGTTGTCACCAGCCAGGAAGACTTTTATTTCCTTTGGCTCGTCTTCGTTATATTCCACAAAGTCCACTTGCTTCACTTCTTCTGTTGGGTAGAATATTTCAGAACCATCGGTTTTTAATACTCTCATCTTATAGGTCTGGGCTAATGCGCTTGTGGCTATTAGTGCCGTTGCCAGTAGGGTTAGTTTCTTCATTTTATGATAAGTTTTACTGTGGTTGAACTGATTTTTATTAGTACGACTCCTTTGCCCGCCTGGCTAAGGTCTATGTCGAGCGTTCCTTGTGAGTCTGTCTGGTAGGTGCCGGTTAGTTTGCCTTGCACGCTGAATACTTGCACGGTCTGGTTCGCTCCGCCGTTTCTGATACTCAGCTTTCCCCCTGTTGCCCATACTACTGCTTTGTCGCCGTCCTCAATCAGCTTGCTTGCTGTCTGTTCTTTCAAAAAGTAATATTTTTCAACTTCCGGAATGTTGAATTCTGCGCTTGCCTTGTCTGTATTAACCAGTAGTTTAGCTCCCGAATAGGTTATAACGGGAGAGTCGCCCAACTCGTAATACTGTTTCTCGCCTTGTTTGTCTTCTACTACCAGCACTTCGGCCATTGCTTGTTGCAATGAGAATAGTAGTGGAACAATGGTTAAAAAAATGCTTTTACTATTCATTTACACTTACTTTTTTAAAACTATAGTCATCTCTTATATCACTAAAAGACTGACTTTTATTCTTGGTTACGCTGGCAAATTTAGTCTTTTTTATTGTTAGACTGCTGCTTTGTTTTGTGTTCTATAACAATGTTTTTTAATATGTAAATTTCGGTCAATTATTGATAATCATTATTATAGAGTGCGTATTCGGACCATTTAGACTGCCTCTCTGACGGAATCTTTATAATGGGGCTCCTCTCCCTTTTTGTCATTTTTGTCCAACTTGTAGCCTTCGTGTGCCGATATTGTCAAAATAATTGTACTTTTCTTTCTCTGTGTGTTTTCATCTATTCCTTCTATAGTCTGGCGGTTTTTATGATTTTTATTAGTTTCCCAAATCCTTTCCCTGTCCTAATTTCTGGAAATTGGAAGTGCCCTCCCTTGTTCCATTCAAAAACACAGTGCTCCGCTCCCAGCTGTTCCCTCATTTGTTGGTGAAGTTTCTCTATGTTTGTCCCTGTTTTTGACAAAATGGGGTGGTTGGCGCTTGCTTCTGCGTCGCCTAGACTTAAATACACTGCTTTTGCCTTTGTTGTGTGCCGGCTGGCATATAGGTCCCAATTGTTGTACCATACCGAGGGCGATGCTGCCGCTATGCCTGTAAACAGGTCTGTTTGCAGGCTTGTCCAGAGCGCGAACAGACCGGCAAGCGAATAGCCGCCCAGCAGGTAGCGTGTGTCGTCTCTTAGTCCGTATTTTACCTGTAAGTAGGGTAGCAGTTGTTCCTCTATGAAGCGGAGGGTGCTTGCTGCGTTTCCGCTGAAGGCTTTGTTGCTGAATACGGCTTTGCTCTCCCAGGGGCTTAGATCTCCATTCCAGTCGGTTATTTCCATTCCCACAAACAGGTATTCTGTCCCATCCGCCTCTATGTTTATTTGGTCGAGCTCGTTTTGCAGCAGTGCCAGTTCGCGCCGTTCCAGTGGTTGGACGATGCAGATGTCGCTTGCCTCTCCAACCACCACAATTGTCTTGCCGTTCAGTTGCTCCTCTTTATGCATAATGATAGGCGTGTTTTAACGTTCGAAACTATTAACTTCTTAAATCCGAGAAAAATGAATACAAGATTTTTGAACTACACATACAAGCCTGCAGTACTTATTGAATTAAACAAGATAAAATCCGTGCTTCAAACATACTTCATTAAGGGTAAATCCTCTGACAGGTATAATCTGTTTCAAGCATGCAAACTACACCACAAAGCAAGGGAATTATGCAACATGGTTGAGGATTTAATCGATGAAGTAGAAGAGAAGGCTCGTTAATCATCCAAATGTCGAGATAGATGGAATAATTCTTCATATACTTGGTCAAGTTCAAAGACTAAGTCTTTAATCAAATCTCCATATTCAGTATCGTCTTGATGTTTAATGTTCACTTCGACAAATTTATGATGGGCTACCTTTAGCTCTTCCATAAATAGCTTCTGCTTTTTTTATAACTTCTTCCATAACTTCATACATTTGGTTTATTCAAAGATAAATGAAGTTCTTACAAAACAAAAGTGATGCCGATAAAATCCGTCTTGTACGTACGGTTATTTCTTTGCTTTCTATTTTTTTTGCTGTATTCTGAAAATGTTTTTTTAACCGCAAACTGTTGTATGTTTAATGATTGTTTTGTGTCTTGATTGCGGATTTCCTTGGATTTGTACCTAAGTAGCAGTAAATCAGGATTGTTAATATTTTGTTTATATCTTCTAGTGAAAATCTTTATTTCTGTTTTCTCTTTCTCTCTATATTTGCGTCGGCTTGAGTGAGAGTGGTGTTGCAAGGTTGCAACTTCTGTTTTTTCGTTCTGCTGTTGTTATTTTTACAGACGTAAAACGATGGCCGTGAAATGATTTGGAAATGATGTTTTGATATGGTTTGTAAGAAGTATGTGGAATGTATATGATGTGGAATTTTAGAAAGAAGGGTAGCGTTGTTCTATAACGGCGCTACTTTTTTGATGAATCTGTAGGATTCGCGTATTTGTCTTTTTGTATCTTTGCTTTTCAATAATGAAGGAGTAAGGCAATATGATATTTTTCTCTGAAATAACTCCCGATAGTGAGGAATACAATTTCGTGGAGCGGCTTTTTTTGTCGGCTTTTCCCGACGAGGAACGCAGGCCAGAGGCTGACCAGCGGGAGAATGTATCTTTTAATCCGTTTATGCATTGCATGCTGTTGACCGATGTTGACGATACTCCGCTCGGTTTCCTCAATTATTGGGACTTCGGTTCTTTCGTTTATATCGAGCATTTTGCCATTGCTCCCAATTTCCGTTGCCAGGGTGTTGGGGGAGAGGCGCTTTCTGTTTTTATAGAGATGCAGCATCGCCCGGTTGTGGTCGAGGCTGAATTACCAACGTCCAGCCCTGTGGCTTTAAGGCGTATCGGCTTTTATTTGCGCAATGGGTTCGTGCAACTGGCCGAACCTTATTTTCAGCCTTCTTATCCCGGCCGCAAGTCCGAGCCTGTACCTATGTTGCTGTTGCTTTATGCCGAAGAGGGGCGCCGTCATCCCTCTGCACGACAAATGAAAAATCAGATTTATAGAGAAGTGTATGGCATCAGCCCCTCTTCTTGATGTTTCCTTACGCTTCCAGCGCCTTTCCTTTCCACCTGTTTGGGGGGTGCAATGTTCATTTAGTGGTTGGAATGTTGCTTGTCTCTCTTGTTACCATAGCCATATTTGTAATGTGTTTTCATGCTTTGTAGCATGATTCGATAATATATTCTGTTTGCTAACTCGTTGATTAATAGCTATTGTTTCGTATTGTCCGCTTATGTTCCGATAAGCGCTCCTTTGCTGTGCCAAAATGTTTGGCACGCCTTTTGGATTTATACAGACAGAAGCGGCAAACAACTGCTTCTTTACTGAAAGTTGAACAATAAAAATATAACGATATGAAAACAAATAGCATTGTTAAGGTTTTCGCAACCTTGTTTATGTTAGCCATCGGCTCTGTTGCAAATTCTCAGGTCTTCGCCAGCTTTTCGGCGTCGGTCCCAGTTCCAACCGTTAGCGCTCATGTTTCTGTTGCAGCTCCTGCTCCGGTTGTGGTGCACCAGGTTGCTCCAGCCCCTGTTGTCCATGTGGTTGAGCCAGCTCCGGTTGAAGTTGTTGAAGTAGTTGAACCTGCTCCGGTTGTGGTGCATCGTGTGGCTCCTGTCCGCCACGTCTACACGGCTCCTGTTCGTCACTATGCTCCAGCCCGTGTTCACCACCACCATGCTCCCGTTCACCATCACCACCATCATGGTCGTCCGGTCCACTATCGCCGCTAATTTGGCGGTAACTGAATAAAGCTCATAGCTGACTTGCCTCACAATAACACATTTCGAAGGAGGTCGCAACGATAGGGTTTGCGACCTCTTTTTTTTGCTTCGCTGGTCCATTTGTCTTTTTATCGCATGGCTCTTGGTCGGCGAATAAAGATAGAGGGTGCGCCGGTTGTGGCGCACCCTCCCTAAATAACAGTTGACGTTGCCCTACAATTTGTTCTCAGCTTTTTCAATTCCGTAGGACTGGTTAGAATTGTGCTGCGTCGATTTTTCGCCTAACTATTGGAATTTTATTACTGGTACTTTTAGACGTCCCATTACACCTATGTTGCCTTTGTCGTCCCCACTTCCGTCCAGCTTCACGTATATCCTGCTTGAATAGGTGTCTATAAACTTGCAGTCTGTAAAGTAGTTGGTCACGTCTATCCACTCGTGGTGTTTACCGGTAAGGTTCGCTTCGGTTGTGTATTTGGTGTGGGTAAGAGAGGTGTCGATGGCCATTGAGTCGCAGTTGCCGAGTGGAATGACTTTTGTTAAATGGCTCTGCAAAACCGTTCTGTTTGCATCAAGTCCGCCCTCGTAAACGTTCAGTGCTATTGCTGCACCTACTTCACCGTTTTCGAAATTGAAGAGTTCCGCATTGAAGCGCCAACCAAGTCCCTTGCCGCTTTGTGAGGAAACCTCATTGTCATCGTGAATATTTGTGGAATTATTTTTCCCTTGGCTGTTGAAGTCCTTGTATAACGTTGCCTTGTCTCTTTTCACGCCTTTTATTCCACAACTGATTTGGTATCTCTCCGATGCATTCTTTACCTTTTCGGCTGACAACTTGTAACCAACTGGCACAAATTCATAGATAGGGATTATTGTTCCTTGAACGAAATCGGCAAATACGAAGTCGTTGCTCTCTATTGTGTCTACCCATGCGTTGTAATAGGTCAAATCGTTGATGGCCTTGTTTAATGCAACGATGCTGCCTCCTCCACCGTTTGCCGTGATTTCACTACTCTTTGTCTCGTTGAAAGCACTTACCGATGTGCTTTCCGAGTAACTTGTACTGATGGCGAAACCATTCCCGCCTTTGGCTGGTGTTGTTGTCCCGTTTGAGTTTTCTTTCGGAGCGGAGCCGCTTTTTACCGATTCCTTGAATTTTATGTACTGTTCCAGAAGTTTCGGATCAAGGGTTTCTGCGCTCATCATTTTTTCGTAAATCTCCTCGGCTTGCGATTTCTTCTCTTCTTTTTTCGGCTTGTTAACCTTGCCGTCTGCACTGTATGAAATGGATGCCGAGGTCTCGAATGAACTTGCGGTCGACAGTTTGGTCACGCTTTCCCTGTAGCTGTAATTATAGTTGAAGCGGGCGCCAAGTGCCATGCCGAGCAAAACGTGTGTGCCGTATGTCTTGACAAACTGGTCGGCGTTCATCGTATTCAGGTCTGAAAGGAAATTTTTGGTGACGAATGAGGACAGTTGTTTCTTTGCTGCCGCATACCCGTCTATTTTATAGGTCTTGTATGTGAATACGTCACGCTGGGTCAGCATTTTGTAACCGTCTTTCTTATAGGTGTCTTCTTTGAACGATGTTTTGGTCTCGCTTGCGAATGATGCGCCAAACAGACTTCCAGATGCCGATATACTTAACTTTTTCTCTATGTTTTTCGTGTATTCTTCAACGCCCTCGCCACTATTGGTTACTACGTAGGTGTCTCGGTTGTTGTCAAGTAATATACGTCGGTACTGATTCAGGGCGTCAAGGTCCAGCACTGCGTTGCGGCACGACTTGTTGTTCGCATACTGGTCACATATGTCGTAGCCATGGCCCAATACACTCCGAACGTTGTTTTCTATGCTGCCTAGTGTGCTTCCGCTTCCTGTTGTACGGTTGGACGGGGTGACCGAACTGACGTCGTCTGTTACTTCTGTTGTTTGGATTACGTCTGTTCGCTTCACGGTAAAATAAATCATTCCCCTTATTCCGATGTTGCCGGCTTTATTTAATTCGCTGCCGCCATCGTCTATCTTTACTCTGATTTCACCGACTGGAATCCACGATTGCCTGATGTTCTGTGCTGGATAGGAATTGACATCAATCGGGTACCATCCGTGTCTCTCGTCTTTTGTCTTGTAATAATCAATGTAATATGCTTCTGAATACGGTGTCAGACTCAACGAACTTGAGGTGACTTTAGTCGTTATGTTACCAGTGGTCTTGTTATAAATTGTTTGGCTTTCGTTTAAAAACTGGCTTAAATTGAAGTCTTGGTAGGCTTCGAAGTACAGACGGTCTGCTTTGCCTTTTGATGCGTTCTGGTTGTATGAACTTTCCCATACGTCGTAACGGAGTCTAAGCCGTACGATGTTAGGCGTATATAAAGACAGATTCGCGCGTACCGATACCAATACTTTTCCTCCATCGCCAGACTTGATGTCTCCGTCTCCTAAATAACTCCTGAATTTCTGCACTTTTGCTGTTCCCACGTTGCCAAGAAATTCAAAAGGCTTAACAAAACCTTGATTTACAGTTTTTGTACTGTAGGTTATTTTTGTACCCATAAACTTTAAAAAAGGCTCTAATTTATAATAACGCGGTAGGGAGTTGAGCCCATAAACTCTCTCTGCGTTCGTGTTTTTCTGAGATTAGAAATCTGATCATTTTCCTTGCAAGACAAAATTTTCGTTTTTCACAGCCGTTATCTCTTGTTTCCCGGTTGCATTGCAAAGTTACCTACCAACTTTAGTTTTGTTGGTCCAAAAAATTGTTTGATATGACAAGTTTACTTTTTGTATGTGACATGATTATTTTTTGTCGGACCGATGTTTGCCCCCAAAAAATGGCACTTCCGACTGTTGCCCCTTGTCTTTTTGCCTCTGGGGTTGACTTGACAATTTTATTTGTTGGCAGTTTAAAGCCTGTGCGAAAAATCGTTTGACAAATGATGTGTTTATTATAAAATGACATACAAATTGTCTGTTTTTGTCAGTTCAGCAAATAAATGTCATGTTTACTATTGCTTGCCGCTTGCATATGATAAAGTTTAGTGGCGTATTTTGGTTGTGCCCTTTTTACGACGGATTTTGTGGTGTATAAGACAATGATATCCTATTTTTTTGTTGTTACATATATCCATGGCAAATAGATAAAAACAAATAGAAATTACCCCCCCCCCATAAATATGTTGTGTAACATATTTGCATTAAAACCGAATCCTGCGTGTCTGTTTAATCTCCCATCATCCATCAGAAAACAACAAAGGGTGTGCAGTTGACCGCACACCCTTTTTTATAAGTTAATGGAACTCAGTTTAGAACTTCACACCCAAGTTTAATCGGAAGCTGTTCATTGAAGCATCCATTTCTAAGTTGTCAAAGTCAAATTCTTCCATACCGTTGATTTTACCGATACGGTACTCAAAACCAGCCTGAAGAACCTTCCAACGGAATGCCGCACCAACGTGGTGAGTTACGCCGATACCCCAGAAATTGTTCTCTGTTTCCTTGTCATCGTATTCGCCGCTCATTGTAATCTTTGAATAGTTGACTGCTGGCATAACGTTGTAATATGCGTCGATAGCCATATCGTCGTTCAAGTACCAGGTGAACAATGGGCCTACACCGAGGATGCCACCGCTGATTTCTGTCAGGTCGATGGTTGGACCTACTGAACCAAAGAATGGAACGTCGAAACCAAGTTCGCCAGAAAGGAAGTTTGCGTCTAACCAACGGCCCTGAACGGCGATACCTACTTTATCGTTGTGCCATACATACCAACGATTGTCCAATGATAAACCGAATTGAACACCGTCTACTGTGTAATATTCTGGCCAGCCATCCTCGCTTAGAGTAGTTGTTCCTGCAGGGAAACCAAAGTTCAAACGAAGTCCCAAACCATTGTCCTCTCCAGGACCACCTTGTGCTGATGCGTTAAAAGCAAACCCTAAAACGGTTGCAAGTGCCAATAAAGATTTTTTCATACTTTTTGAATACTGTTAAATTTGTGAGGGCTCGATAATTCATAATTTAGATTTTCCAGGTTGTGGAACCCTCATTTTCACTACCTAATAAAATCGGATGCAAAGTTAGAGTTTTTAAATCTATATTCCCCCCTCTTTTATTTACGTTGTGTGATATTAATAGGGGATATTTAGTTTTTTTAACTAAAATTATTCGATTCCGTCCTTTTCCCTGCTTCTTTGCAAAATAGGACACCACTTTTTGGACTTATTTCCTTGCTTAGGTATATGCTGTAGTCACCCCAAAAAAGTCCGGTTGAAAAATCTGGACTTATAAGGGCCTGTTCCCCTGTATATTCTAATGCGATAGTCGAGTTGTTAACATAAATCGAAAATAGTGGAAACAATTTGTCGATTTGTTATATAAATTGCTAATTTTGTTAAGTTTGTATGTCTCTAAGTAAAAGGACAATGCTTCGTTTGCAGAGATATTCTGCACTTTTTAATCCACATCCATGCAAATTACAGGTATAATCTGTACATTGCCAATTCCTTATTCTTGTTGATGGTAAGTTGAATTAGTTTGTCCTCGTCAACAACAAGCAGGCCGAATATTATTGTTGAAATTACCGAAAGTACAAACTTCAAGATGCTTTACCCAGTTTTCGTGGCTTCTTTACGTTTTTTTCTCCGCTTTCTGATAATATAGTGGCGTCAAGGATTTCTCTTTTAACGTCGTATTTAAAGTTCGTCTGGTGAAATATAACTATTTGATAGGAAAATAGCCTAATACTTGTACCTCTCCTTGTTCCGCCAGTAGAACCAGCCGCTGACGCCCAAACACAGGAATTCTCCTATAAATATGCTCAACCATATTCCGTCTATGCCTGCCAGCATTGGCATTAGCACTACGGCAACGGCTTGGAACAGGAAGGCTCGGCAAAAGGAGATGGCGCCCGATATTCCTCCATTCCCTACTGCTGTAAACAATGACGATGTGAATGCGTTTATCCCTATTATAAGGAAGGCTAGGCTGTAGAGTCGGAAGGCATGTGTGGTGAGTGCTGCCAGCTCTGCGTTGTAGCCGACAAACAGTTTGGCCAGCCAGGGGGCTAGTAGCTCTGCGCATAAAAAGGCGGTTGCCCCGAAATACCCGGCCAGTTTCAGACTTTTCCTCCTCAGGTTCTGTACTTCTGCATAGTTTTCGGCCCCATAGTGGTAGCCGATGATGTTTTCCAGCCCGGTCAGGTAACCCAGTACTATCGAGATAAAAATGTAGGCTATGTAGGTTATGGCTCCGTAGGCGGCCACTCCGTCTTCCCCTATCATCCGCATAAGCTGCAGGTTGTAGAGCACCGAACAGAGGGGTACCGACAGCTCTGTTATCATTTCCGATGCACCGTTGAAGCAGATGTGCAGCAATGCGCGCCAGTTCCACGTGGGTCTACGTAGCCGTAGCAGGCTCTTGCTTGGTGAGAACAGGTACAACAGCGGACCAAACCCTCCTATCGAGCAACTTGCCACTGTTGCCCAGGCTGCGCCTTTTAATCCCATCCCGAATACGCCTATAAAGAGTAGGTCCAATATAATGTTGGCGATTCCGGCTATCAGGGTGAAACGAAGGCCTAGACGCGGCCGGCCGGCGGTTATTAGCAGCGATTGGAAGATGTTTTGGAGTATATAGGGTATGATGCACAACATAAAGGTGCGGCCGTAGGCTACGCACAGGGGCAGCAGCTGGCTGTTGGCTCCCATTGCTTCCGAAAGCTGGGGCATATAGGCAATTCCCGCCAACGTGGCTATCAGTCCTATGGTGGCCGATGCCAGCACTATCAGGCTCAGCAAGCGGTTGGCCCGTTCTTGTTGCCCGCGGCCCAACAATCGCGATAAGTAGGCGGCTCCGCCCGTTCCGAACATCAGCCCGAGCGACGAGCACATCAGAGGAAACGGCATAACGATGTTGACGGCGGCTAATGCATCCTTCCCTATCAGGTTCGATACGCACAAGCCGTCTACCACGCCGTAGATCGACGTGAAAACCATCATGCCTATGGTCGGTAGGGTGAACCGTAGAAGACGTCTGATGTTGAAATGACCCGATAGTGGTATGCCCATTGCTTTATTGGTCGCTTACTGTTATTTCTACAATTCCGCCTGGCTGGCTTACTGCCTGCTCCAGTTCTTTCGGGTTGCAGGCCTTTCGGTAGCTTATGCCGTATGCCTTGCACAAGGCTGACAGGTCTACGTGTTGCGGGGTCACAAAAAAACGCTCGTATTCTTCTACCTTGCCAGGACCGTCCATCTTCCGGAAGATGCCTCCTCCGTTGTTGTTGATGATATAGATGGTCAGGTTGTCAGGGTATTCGTTGTTCCATAGCGCGTTGCTGTCGTAAAGGAAGCAGAGGTCGCCGGTTATAAGGGTCACTCTGCCTTCTGTCTGTAGTGCCGAACCTATGGCGGTGCTGGTGCAGCCGTCAATGCCGCTCACTCCGCGGTTGGCGTAGAAGTGGAGGCCTTTGGTGTTGTTCCACTGTTGCCCGTTGCGGACACTGGTCCCGTTGCTCAGGTGCAGGTCGCTGCCGTCTGGTAACGAGTTGAGCAGGGTGTTGAATACCGAGGTTTCGTTCCAACCGTCGTAGGCCTTTGCCAGTTGGGCCTGGCACAGGGCGCTTCGTTGTTGCCAGCGGCTGGCATAACTGTTGTTGCCAGTGGCGCTACTGTCGAGTTCTTCTAAAAAGGCCGACATGTCGCAAGTTATTTGTAGGTCGGTGTGTTGGAAGGTGTCTACAATATTTTCTTCCATTCCCACCCGCCAGGTCTGTTTTGCCGGATGCCTGCGTAAAAATTGTTTGGCACTTTTGCTGACAAGTGCACCTCCTGCTACAATTAGCAGGTCGGGTGTGAAGTCTGCCGCCTCTTCCTCTGTCAGACTTTTGAACACGGGTTCTACGTTGTTTACGATCCCGTTCCCGTACCAGTTTGACAAGTTCTCTGCTACGACGGCTATTCCTTTTTGTGCAAGTTTGCAGACAAGGCCGTTCAGTCTGTCGTCGGGTTGTTGGAAGCCTGCCAATAGCATTATATTGCCTCTGATGGGGGTGTTGAGCGTGACGCGTGTCTCAAATATGCGGCCAATTTTATGGCTGGCTGGCTCTGTTTCCCTGGTCTCGTAGAGTGGAAGATCGCATGGCACATTCAGGTGTACGGGACCTTTCCTGCCGTTGGTGGCTGTGTTTATGGCCTCGTTTATGGTGCGGTTGGCATACCATTTGCCATTTTTGTCGGTTTGGGGGGTAAGCACGAAACTCTGTTTCACAATGTTTCGTAACAACTGTTCTTGGCGCAGGGTTTGGCTGTCTGCCTGGTCTATCCACTCCTCGGGGCGGTCGGCACTGATAACCAACAGTGGCACTTCCTGGTAATAGGCTTCCGCTATGGCGGGTGCCTGGTTCAGTAGTGCGGTGCCCGATGTGCAGACGGTTGCCACACAGCGCCTGCTCTTCTGGGCCATGCCCAGTGCCACAAATGCTGCACAACGCTCGTCTACCACCACGTGGCATTGGAGTCGTGGCTCGCGGTTCATGGCTATGCTGAGGGGAGCGTTCCTCGAACCTGGCGATAACACTACGTCTGTTATTCCCTTGTCGGCACACAATTTGGCAAGGGTGGCTATGTTGGTGTGGTCGGTTGTTTGCATTACCCGTTGGTATGGTTGGTCGTTTGCTTATTCGCTGGCGATAAAACGCTTCAGCGTGTCAATCTTCATTTTCGTCTCTTCCCATTCGCTCTGTGGCTGGCTGTCGGCTGTTATACCTCCTCCGGCATAAAGGGTGGCGCCTTCCGGCGTCAGTCTCATACACCGGAGGTTTACGTAGAGGGCGAAGTGCAGCTCGTCGGTAATGTGTCCGAGGTAGCCGCTGAAAAATTCACGGTCATAGCCCTCTTTTTCTGCAATCAGCTTATAGCTGGCCTCTTTGGGTGTCCCGCATACAGCTGGTGTGGGGTGTAGTGCCCACAGCAGGCGGTCTGCCCGTTGGTCTATGGGCATCTTCATGCCTATGCGGGTGAGCAGGTGCTCGAGGTGTCCCGCTTTGGTGGTCGTTACCGGTGTGACGTTTATACTGGTGCACAGAGGCTGGATCGTCCTCAGCACGTATTGTTCCACTAATTGCTGTTCTTCTTTGTTCTTGGCGTCCCATGGCGTCCCTTCTACGCAAACGGGCCTTGTACCAGCAAGGGCAATGGTTTGCAGGTCTTGGCCGTTACGGCTGAGCAGTAGTTCGGGTGTTGCGCACATCCAAATGCCTAACCCTGGCAAATTGACCATTGCCACGTAGGCATGGGGGTAGGCCGACAGCAGTTTCTGAAAAATGGGGATGGCTTGGCTGTAATAGTTGCCGCTTAGCGTTTCGGGGTGCGAGAGTACCACTTTCGCCAGCTCGCCTCCCTTTATTCTCGCAACGGTTTCCTCTATCTTTCTGCAGTACGCGGTTTGTTCGCTCTCCGCTGGTTTGCCGCATGCATGCACATCTGGAACTTTCAACCGTGGCAACTGCGGCATATTGGTGTCTGCCAAGGATTGGCTTAATGAAATGTCGGATTTTATCAGGTAGTAGGGGGCGTCGTTTCTGAATGGCACCACAATAAATCCGTTGCTGACGCTTATGTCTACTGGTTGTCTCAGGGCTGTCAGCGGGGTGGTTTGTATACCGCCTTGTATCGGATTGCCTGGCTTGCGGTAGCAGTAGAAAGGCAGATTCCTCTCTAGGCAGGCCTGCATTAATTCTGTTATTTGCATATGGTCAGTCCTATTGTGGTTAGTATGGCGTAAACCAACATGTTTCTCGAACTCTGTCCTATGAGTGTGTTGAGTGCTCTTCCCTCCCTTATGGCACATAGTTTGCGCCACGTCGTGGTGTGCAGCAGCAGGTAGGGTAGCAGCAGGACTGCTGCGGTTAGCAGGTTTCTAGCACCTGAGGCCTCCTGCTGGTTGTCTTGACTCTGGAACGCACAGAACAGCGCTGCGGTGCCTATTAGTGTTGCGGCCACTCCGTTTGCCAAATAGAAATAGCGGCCGAATGGCTCGCCAAGTTTTACGATGATGGTGCGTTTGCCGCTGGCTTTGTCTGTCTCGCGGTCGCGGTAGTTGTTTACTACCAGCAGGCTGTTGATGGCTAGGCCTACGGCTACCGATAGCCAGATACCATATGCCGGACAGGTGCCTGTTTGCACATAGCAGGTCATACATACTGGCACAATCCCGAAAAATACCACTACGGCGATGTCGCCCCAGCCGTTGTACGATAGCGGGTAGGGTCCCGAGGTGTAAAGGTAGGCAAAAACTACGCACGCTAGGCCTACCAGTACCAGTTTCCAGGTGGTGAAGTACAGTATGCTTAATCCGATCAGGCAGGCTGTTGCTACCACCATACAAATGCCTGCTTTCATGGCGTCGGGGGTAATCCACCCCTGGGCTGTGGCACGCATAGGACCCAGGCGTTCTTCTCCGTCACTTCCTTTTTTATAGTCTATCAAGTCGTTTATCAGGTTGGCTGCTACCTGCATCAGTACGGCAAATAACAGGCATATCAGTGCGGGTATGAGGCTGAAACTGTTCTGTGAGTAGGCTAGCGCGCAACCGACAACCACTGGGGTTATTGCTGCGGCCAGTGTTTTCGGACGGCTTGCCAGTAACCATGCTTTCGCACTGTTGGTGGGTACTTGTTCCATTTTTACTCTTTTTCTACAAATTTACGAAAATGCCAAATATTTTCCTTAACTTGTTCGGTCTAATTAAAAATGTGTCGTTAAGAATATGGATGATCACCGGACTCTTGAAAATGCGATGAAGCTGCTGAAAATGCTGACTTCTTCTGTGAATTACACGCCTGATGAGATTGCTAGGCGTTTGGACGTATCGTCGCGTACCGCCTATAGGTATATCAAAACCCTTGAAGACGTGGGGTTTAGCGTTCAGAAGGAGAATGGAGCGTATTTTATCCCGAAAACCGACAAACTTTATACCGATATCTCACAGCTGGTGCACTTTTCCGAAGAGGAGGAATGCCTGGTTTACGATATAATGCAGAATTTGAGCTACGATCCGGTGGTTCAACGTAACCTGAAGGCGAAGATGGCTGCCGTCTTTAACCTCGACTCTTTGGCTAAATCGGTCACCGAAGAGCGTTTCCATTCCAATTTGTCGAAGGTGCTGTCTGCCATCAAGAATCATCATCAAATTTGCTTGAAGAATTATCGGTCCAGCCACTCGGACACGATTGCCGACCGTTTGGTCGAGCCCTTCAACATTACCGACAATTACAGCACGATTTGGGCATTCGATACTGCCGATAAGACCAACAAGCAGTTCAAACTGTCACGTACCAGCTGTGTCGATGAGTTGGTAGAACAACCCTGGAAGTTCGGGGATAAACACAAGGCCGCTCCTGTCGATGTGTTCAGGTCGTCGGGTGATGGGAAAAAGTATGAAATTTGTCTCGAATTAGATACGCTGGCGCAAAACCTCCTCGTCGAAGAGTTCCCGCTTACTAAAAGCCTTGTTAAAAAGGAGAACGGGAAATGGCGGATTTCTACCACTGTCTACAGCCTTTATTCGGTTGGCCGTTTTGTTTTGGGCCTGATTGACCATATTAAGATTATTGGTTCTCCCGATTTGAGGAATCATATTGAGGAGCGCTTGAAAAACCGTCTTTAGTCGTTGCTTTTTTTTGACTTTTTGTCTGCATTTGGCTTCCTTTTTATAAACGTATCTCAATGCAAATTCTTAAATTTGCATAAAGTGAATTACTGAATATATATATGAACGACGGAGTT
The DNA here is from genome assembly GCA_002396385.1 of Bacteroidales bacterium UBA4345. Taxonomy (GTDB): domain Bacteria; phylum Bacteroidota; class Bacteroidia; order Bacteroidales; family Paludibacteraceae; genus Physcocola. The sequence continues at coordinate 4,145 of DGTD01000031.1, read as the reverse complement.
GTTATTATTCCTACATACAACGAAAAGGAAAATATTGAAAACATTATTCGTGCCGTATTCGGGTTGCCTAAAAATTTCCATGTCTTGGTTATTGACGATGGATCGCCCGACGGTACTGCCAATATAGTCAAATCGCTCCAAAACGAATTCGACGGACGCCTTCACATTATTGAACGACAGGGTAAACAAGGACTTGGTACGGCTTATATAACAGGCTTTAAATGGGCTATTGATAATAAGTACGACTATATTTTTGAAATGGATGCCGACTTCTCCCATAATCCGGACGATTTGGTCAAACTGCACAAGGCTTGTGCTGAAGAGGGGGGAGACGTCGCTATCGGTTCCCGATACGTCAGTGGCGTCAATGTGGTCAACTGGCCGATGGGGAGAGTGCTGATGTCTTATTTCGCATCGAAATATGTGCGGTTGGTTACAGGGCTCGATGTCGCCGACACTACCGCTGGTTTTGTCTGCTACCGCAGGCAGGTCCTTGAGACCATTGGACTCGATGAAATCCGTTTCAAAGGCTATGCCTTCCAGATTGAGATGAAATTTACTGCTTTCAAATGCGGATTCGTTATTAAGGAGGTCCCTATCATTTTTGTCAACCGCGTGTTGGGTACCTCAAAAATGAGTGGCGGAATCTTTTCCGAAGCTCTTTTTGGTGTGGTAAGGCTCAAATTCCGCTCTTTCTTCCGGAATTATCCGCAAAAAAAGCAACTGGCATGATTTGTAAATATCATTTTTTTTTCTAATCTTTGAATTCAGACACATCATGTGGTGGCTTAGGCCTTTTTCTAAATTGATACAACTTTAATATCTCAAATAAATGAAACCTGTGCTTATCTATAAAGCCAAGATTATTAACGAGGGTAATGCTTTTAAGGGGTCCCTCCTTATTGAAGATGGCAAGATATCTAAAATATTCAAGGACGATGTACCTGATAGTGTTAAGGCGAAGGCCGACATCATCGATGGGGAAGACAAGTGGGTACTGCCTGGCGTAATTGATACTCACGTACATTTCCGTGATCCTGGCATGACACAGAAAGCTGATTTTGTTACCGAAAGCCGTGCTGCTGTGGCCGGAGGTGTAACCTCTGTTATGGATATGCCGAACACTGTGCCTGCTACCACTTCTATCGCTTTGTGGGAACAGAAAACCCAGGAATTGGCTAAGAAGTCGCTTGTTAACTTCTCGTGCTATATGGGCGCTACCGACAACAATCTTGACGAGATTATGAAGATTGACCCTTCTAAGGTTTGTGGACTTAAACTGTTCATGGGCTCTACTACCGGTAGCTTTGTTGTGAGTGATAAACAGAAACTGGAAGAGATTTTTGCTAAGTCGCCTGTCCTTATCGCTACCCATAACGAAGATGACAATATGATTAAGGAAAATCTGGCCAAAGTGAAAGCCGAATTGGGTGATGACAAACCTATCCCTATGTTCTACCATTCGGTTATCCGCAATTCCGATGCCTGTTACAAGTCTACGGCTGCCGCTATCGATTTGGCCTTGAAACACCATACACACCTGCATGTGCTGCATCTTTCTACCTTGAAGGAATTGGCGTTGTTCGAACGTATTCCTGATGCGCAGAAAGATACAATCACCGCTGAAACTACGGTCAACTACCTCTGGTTTGCCGATGAGGCCTATGAACGCCTCGGAGCCCGCATCAAGTGTTGCCCGTCTATTAAGAAGGGTAAGAGCCGTGAAGGTTTGCAGAAGGGTGTTGCCGATGGGCTTATCGACACTATCGCTACCGACCACGCTCCGCATTTGTTGAGCGATAAGGAGGGCGATGCTCTGACTGCCGCTTCTGGTATTCCTTCTATTCAGCACTCGCTGCCAATGATGCTCGAACTGGCTAAGAAGGGCGCTTTCACTCGCGAACAGGTGGTTGAGAAAATGTGCCACAATCCGGCTAAGATTTTCGGTGTGGAGAAGCGTGGCTTTATCCGTAAAGGTTATTATGCCGACTTGGTGATTATTTCCCCTAACACGCCTTATACTGTTGAGGCTAAAGACTTGCAGTACAAGTGCGGCTGGTCTCCTATCGAGGGCGAGAAACTCTCGTACAAGGTGGAAAAAACTTTCGTTAACGGTAACCTTGTCTACGACGAGGGTAAGTTTAACGAGGAGGTTAAGGGTCAGGTTCTTTCTTTTGTGCGTTAATAAAACGGCATACAAACTAACAAAAAGGTTGTCCAGTCGGACAGCCTTTTTTTGTTGGATGTATTAAAATAAAAGGATGCGTTTTTTTGCATCCTTTTATCGTTATGGCTTAATTGTTTTGTTCTGTTTGGTTTCCATCGGGTTGTTGTCCATGCGGAGCGTGTTGCCCGTGTGGGTGGCGGTGCCCCGGTTTGAAGTGCCCGTCTCTGTGGTGGTGGCGTGGCCTTCTCTCCTTATCGAAAGCGTGGTGCCTTTGTAGGCGAACCGAGTCTTCGGGTGTCAGTTTGTTCAGCACTCTCGACTCTGGTGTGAGTTTGATAGCCTCAATGTATACTTCCGGATAATACTCTTTCCCCGGGTTCGCTTCAAACCATTGTTTTATTTCTTGCTGCTTCTCTTTCATGAATTTGGCCTTGTGGGGTGGAATAGGTCCCCTTTTCATGAATTCGCCTCTGCACTCCTTTTTCATAGAGTCGCCTGCCTCTCGTCTTGGCCCTTTGTGCCACATCGGGTGTCTTGTCGGCATCGGTACGCCCATGCTGTCGGTACTGCTGTTCGCCCTCATACTGTCAAGCCTGGCAAACAAAGAATCGCTGAATGCTATCACCGAATCCATGCGGGCAACGTCTTCTTTGGTTATTTTGCGCATTTTTACCTCTCCTGTCAAGGTAATGGTTTTACCCATAAGTTTCGGACTGAATAGGTCTACATCGCCGCCAGTCCTGACTCGGAGCGTCGTGGTGTTGTCACTGGTGTCAACAAGTGTTAGCCCTCTTCCTACCGGGTAGCTGACGCGTAAAACTTTTCCTGTTATTTTAACGGTTTTGTCTACCAGTTGTTCTCCGTAGGCTTTGACTCTTGAAGGGGATAACTCTCTTTTCCCCCCGTTGCAGCCCGATAAAAGCATAGCTGCGGTTGCGGTTAATAGTAGAATGTGTTTTTTCATGTCTCTATGTTTTCATATACCCCAAATTTACCGAATTATTCTGGTTTTAACAATTTGTGTTTTTGCGAAAGTGCTTTATTACAGAAAAAAAGTTTTTATACCAGAAGTATGTCTGTTTGTAAACCTACCTTAGGTTTACGCTTTATTCTGGGACCATTTGTGGGCTTGTTAGAAGTGTTTGAAGGCGCATCCTCTTTTACAGTAGCTTTGATGCAGAGGTAGGCTATATATATTATTGAGACAACGAGTATGACTATAATGCTCATTTGCTATAAAACTGAGTAAGAAAAAAAAGGTATATCATAAGTTCTTTTATGATATACCTTTATGTTAATAGTGCTTAATTAGGATTACTCACCCTTGATAGCTGCAACGCCTGGAAGTACCTTGCCTTCGATAGCCTCGAGAAGGGCACCACCACCAGTAGAGATGTAAGAAACCTGGTCAGCCAAACCGAACTTGTTGATACATGCAACTGAGTCGCCACCACCAATCAGAGAGAAGGCGCCTTCCTTAGTAGCGGCTGCAATAGCGTTGGCAATAGCTTTTGAACCAGCTGTGAAGTCGTCGCATTCGAATACGCCGGCAGGACCGTTCCAAAGAATAGTCTTTGCGCCCTTGATGGCTTCTGCGAACTTAGCCTGGCTTGCAGGACCTGCATCCAAACCTTCGAAACCGTCTTCAATAGCACCTGAAGGGCATACCTTAACCTCAGCTCCAGCCTTCAACGACATGGTGTCGAAATCGAATGCGTTGGTAACAACTGAGTCGGTACCAAGTACCAATTCCACGTTGTTCTCTTTTGCCATCTTCTGGATGTTAAGCGCCAAGTCGAGCTTGTCTTCTTCGCAGATTGACGAACCTACCTTGCCACCGTTTGCCTTAGCGAAGGTGTAAGTCATACCACCGCAAAGAACCAACTTGTCTACCTTGCTCATCAAATTCTCGATGATGCCGATCTTGGTTGATACCTTTGAACCACCCATGATGGCTACGAACGGACGGTTGATGTTG
>DGTD01000016.1 GCA_002396385.1 Bacteroidales bacterium UBA4345 | reverse complement strand
AAAAACTTTTACCGGACAGCAATAAATCTAAATGTTGACATCAAGTAACTGAGCCGAATGTTGGCAAACAAATAAAAAACTCCACAAATCAAAAAAAGATATGTGGAGTTTTACAGTTTCTAACTTTTGGCAGTTAGAACAATTAAACTTTTTATTTCGATATCTGGAGCAGGGCTCCTGTCTCTTTGTCAAACAGGGCTTTCAAGTCATTCTTGTCAAAGAAACCGGCAGGCAGACTCTCTGTTGTGCCTAACTGCGGAATGGCAAAAGTACCTTTCCAGAGTGTATTTTTCCCTTGTCTTACCTCTACGTCTGCCATTGCCGGAATACGGTATACATAGCCGGTTTTTCCCGATGCGTTGCTTACACGGTTGGTGTTACCCTTCTTCTTGATAGAGATGGTTAATGCATCACCCGATTCGGCAAAACCGTTACGGCTCGAGAATTTGCAGACCTCTTGGTTGTTGCCCTCTTTATCTGGCGAGAACATAAACGTCATTTGGGTTTCTTCTACACATGTTTTGCCGTAGAAAAGTTCGTACAGACTGTTCTCTTCCTTGTCAATATTCCTGACCGAAGCATCAATGTCTTTCACCTCGTCGTTTTGTTGTAAAAGATCGGCCTTGGCCATCCTCAGACTATTGATCAGGTCGTAAGCGAATTTTGCGTTGCCTACATCGGGGGTGGAATCGTTTTCTTTATATTTGAAGTTAGTTTTAAACTGACATGCACAATCGGCTGGTTCATATTTTTTCTGGCAGCTTTGCGCACATTGTGGCTTCACATTCTGGCTAAGCACTGTGTTGTCGAAACCAACGGGTATGTTGACACCGCGTAATATATTATTGTTGGTGAGTGACACAAGTGAACCTGCGGAGCCATACGACGCATACACTTTGTAATGCTGCGACGGGTCTGGCTCGGTCTTCTTCTTTATAGTTACATTTTTAATTTCCCATGCGTCTTTGTCTTGTGATTCGGCATTTGTGCCAAAGTAACGTTTTGCATCGTTGGCAAACGGCCCCGCTTTAAATTTTTTATTAACTGCCTCTATTTCAATTTCAAAAACAGTTTTAGGAAGGTAGTACGATGCCACTACCTCATCTTTTGAATTGGTTTCTCTGTCTTTTACCGAAACAACGGCATTTTGCGAATATGCACTTGCCGCACAAATAACCAATGTAGATATCAGAAATTTCTTCATATTTGTTGTTTTGTTTGTTTTAAATTAAATATACGTAATATCTGTCAATTTTATCAGATATACATAATTAAATCTGGTTGATATTTTATTTTAATTGCCTTATTATATAACGCCTTCAGGTTTTAATTATTATTTGACTGTGCATGCTACAATGCTTTATTCGATCCAACGTTGCGGGAAATATCCGTTTTCCGCAACATCTGCAGTTCTAAGTGCAACTTTCTTTTGTTTGCCCTGCAAGGTGAATTCTGCTGTCAACCGGATGTCAATCGCCGATGCTCCTACTAGTATTTTGTAGGTACCAGGGTCCACTTGCCACATCCCATTCTCGAAATAGCCGAGTTGTTGGGTCGAGAATCTGAAAAACAGCCTGCGCTTTTCTCCTGGGTTTAATCTTACCCTGTTAAATCCTTGCAGTTGTATCGGCTTTAGTTTGCTGTCTGGAGTCTTAGGAGCAAAATAGACTTGTGCTATTTCTTCCGCAACAATTGTGCCTGTGTTGGTAATGCAGAATGACACTTCGAACGGACTTCCCGATATATCCGCTTCAACGTCAATAGCTAATTCATCGTAAAGAAACGTTGTGTAACTAAGTCCGTAACCGAACGGATATAATACCCGCGGATCATCTTTTTTCAAACCATAGTTGTAACATATAGCCTCGTGTAGTTCTTTCGCCGGATAGGTTACGCATAGTTTTGCCGATGGACTAACCTTTCCGAAGAGGATATCGGCAACCGCATTGCCCCCCTCTTCTCCCGGATACCACGCCTGAATGACAGCGGCACATTGTTTGGCCACTGATGTTATTACTTGCGCACGTCCACCAAATAGCACCAGTATGACAGGCTTCCCCGTCGCAAGTAGTTCCTTAACAAAATCATCCTGCCTACCTGGCAATCGGAGCGATGTCCGGTCGCGGTTTTCACCGCAAAGAATAGCGTTCTCTCCCATAGCAGCAACAATCACATCGCTTTCTGCAGCCATTTTCAGCGCTTCGCCTCTATTGGCAGTTTCCCCACTGTCGATAGTACGTTTTTGGATTTTTCGCATATATGAGGCACGCTCGTCTCCTGTTTCTTCTATTACTGTCTCAACCTCTTCAGTCCAGTCGCATCCCCGACTGTATTTTAAGGTAAAACGTTCTGGCAAACGGTTTTCCAATCCGTCTTTCAATCTAATAATATAAGGGTGTTGTCCGTCCTCGGTCTGAAGTTGCCAGAAAAAACGCATCGATGGATAAGTATAATCGCCTAACATAGCCCACATACTGTTGGCGTTAGGTCCGGTAAGGAATATTTTTAATGGTTTTTTCAGAGGTAGAATTCCATTATTTTCAAGCAACACAATACTTTGTGTCGCTAGCTCATAGGCTGTTTTTCGCTTTTCAGGTGTGTCGAACACAATATTACCCTCGGCATATAGTTCTGCGTTCTCATCAAGCATGCCAAGTTCGTATTTGAGTTTTAACACTCGTTTCACCGCTTGTTCAAACTTGCTGGCTGTAGTTAGACCTAGGCGTATAGCCTCTGGAAGATGTTTGTAACTTTTTCCTTCGGGAAAATCAACATCATTCCCGGCATTTAGGGCAGAAGCTGCTTTAATTGCATCATCAGCCTCTGGCAACTGGCCTATAGATCCGTAATCACTAACGGTCAGACCATCGAAATGAAGATAATCTCTTAGTATTTCGTTTTGTAGCTGGTTGTTTGCCACGCAATTGATTCCGTTAAACTTATGGTAGCCGGTCATAACCACTCTGCTATTGCACATACGTACGATAGCCTCATGTGGAAACAGCACATCTTCCATCAGTTCTTTTTCTGGTGCGTTGCCACCGCCCCCATAACCGAGGAAGTGTTTGGTACATGCCGCAATATTGTGTTTCACATCATCGTTCTGCAGTCCTCTTACAAAAGCGACCCCCATAGCAGCCGATAGGAATCCGTCTTCTCCATACGACTCCTCCAAACGGTTGAACGAAGGGTTACGAACAACGTCTACCATAGGAGAAAGTGCCAGTCTTCCTCCCATTTTCCTAAAATCTTCAGCTGTCTGCTGTGTTTTCTTTTGGGCTAATTCTGTATTGAACGAACAGGCAAGTCCGATTTGTTGCGGATAGATGGTTGCTCCGTATGTGGCTATTCCACTCAAAACCTCGTCGTGAAAAAGGGCTGGAATACCATTGGGCGTATTTTTCTTCAACCAGTCTTGCAGTTGCCTGACCATGTCGCGTAACTCTGTCGGCGTATTTCGGCGTGTGACGGCAAATTGTGAGACATGACCTATTCCGTTAGGAATAAGTTTTGCACATGCTTTTTCGTCCAGACACGTTTCGTTAAATAAAGCATCTAAATAGATACCATGCAGTTGCGACAAGCGTTCGTCGTCGTTCATGTTGGCGTAGAGGGCTTCTATCTGTTCGTAATATTGGTCCTGTTTTTCCATAATACTCTGTTTTCAGATTGGCTATGCCATTATTTACCTCGGTAAGTACGATGTGCTTGATGATTAATTACCATGCACTTCCAATTCCCGATTTAACAAAGGTACAAAAAACAGCACGAAATGGAAGAGGTAAAGCGTATGGCTTGGCATGTGGTCACGATTAGATTTTAGCGATGATCACTTAATATGTATATTGTGGTATGGTTTTTGTCAGTGCTAAAACGACATAAACTTTTTAAATAATAAATCATATGAGAAAAATTCTAGGCTATTTTATTTTAACCGCCGCAGTTTCTACTTCTATCTCTCTTGCATCATGTAGCGACGATGACGACGATGACACCGTTATTCCTGTACCCGTCGACACTACCAAAAACGTACCCGTCGATACTACAGGAAACGAACCTGTCGATACTACAGGACATGAACAGGGTAATCCGGTATCGAACATACAGTATACACTTGACGATATTCAAGGTACTTGGCATACAAAAACCGCAAAGGGATGTGAAGAGTATTTGGTAATTGAGGGTGAAAAAGTCCACATTATCAGGTACAATACCGAATACCCCGGTGAGGACAATTGGATATCTCTGAAATTGGGAGGCGCTTTTGTTGACGAAAACAAAGTCGGTTTTTCTCCGTCGTATCTTTCAAACATTTACGGATTTAAATTGAAACAGGTTTCAAATTCCGAATTTGTAGCCGTTCCAAAGAACGAGTATTTCGCTAATGACGATTATTCTTTTAGTGATATTACTTACGAGAAAGTAGATTTGCCTTCTAAATTTACCGACCCATATTATATTTTCCAATTATCAATGAATTACGATAAATAGTCTGTTTTCAATAAATAGTATTACATCAAGAATCAGTCTATATGGCTGATTCTTTTGTTTATAACAAGAGTCTCACTTGTATTTAACTGACAATAATAGAGGAAAAGGGTAACAGCCGTTGATAATTAGAGGCTGTTACCCTTCGTTTATAATGAAAGAAATGAGGCTATTTTAAATCCTTCTGCATCCACAGCAGACGGTTACGTACGAAGTCTTTTATCACTTGCATCTCTTCTGCATAGGTTTTAGTCGGCCCATTGTTGGTTTGTTGTCCCCACATGCTGAAACCTCCGCCGCCTTGCGAGAATCCAACTTTGTTTGCCGAGGCTGAGAGCGTGAGCAAGCGGGTATGGAAATCTATGTACTCGTCAATATCGTCCAAATCGGCTATCATAGCATCGACACGTTTGCGTAACAATGCTTTGAATTCAGGGTCTTTCCACATCTGCACGAACCAGTCTGCATCGGCTATGTGGTAGCCTTCTGGTTGGTTATACCAGGCGTAGTCGGTGGTGCCACCGCCACCGCCTCCCCAGCCCCAGCCCATGCCCATGCCTCCGCCGAACATTTTTTCGAATGGATTTCCACCAAAAGCCAGGTCAAAGTCCCAGATTGGTCCCATTTTAATGAGTCCGTCTTCCATAATGTGGCAGTAGCAGCTTGTGAACATGTTGCCGTCGTAGTCCTTACTAAGTTCCTTTATAAGATACCAGTCTACAAAACTTTCCAAGTCGGCGAGTTTTTTGTATCCTTTTTCTGAATCAAGGAAGTTAGGACCGTAAAGAGTGTTCTCGAAGTTGTCGAGTATTTCCTTCACATAATTCAACTCTTGGCTGTTATTGTCAACATCCGGATCTTTCACGTTGAAGTAGTTCCCCGACTTCACTCCTCTAATCTGTCCGGAGTTTGCCTTACGGTCTGCCTCCACAAGGTATACGCCATCTTGTCTGACATCTGACATCCTGACTTGTTCGCAGAAGTAATAGTTACCTTTGTGTGAGCCATTAAGCACCAGTTCGACGTTGTAGCCGCTCGGACTCCAAGATGCGTTTGTACATTTTTTTGCCAGATAGTTGGCGAGGTCGTTTCGGAAAAACGTGGCGTCGTAGTAATTGGCCAGCAGAACCCAGCGTTTGTGCTCGAGCATGCCCAAAATCTCCGATTTCTCGTTCAGTTTCAAGGCGTATGGGCGTTTTTCTGTGGTTGCATCCCATGTAGAGTTTCCACGTCCCTTTATGTTTGCCATACCTTGCCCGGCATGATAGTTAAGACGGCCGTCCTTCAAATACACACTCACTTCCGTATTCTCAATCCAGGTATCTTTGCTGTTGATGGCCTTTCCTCCTGGCGTGTTAATGTATATGACAGGTATTCCACTATTATACACACACACCTTGTAAGTGTGGACGTCGCCGTTCTGTGCCACCACTTTGTAATTTTGTGTCTTCAGGAAGTTGTTGGCACTCTTACCACTGGTTTGCTCTGCATTGTCGACATAGACGGTAGCTCCGTTGGCCACTTCAAAATCAGGCACCAAATCGAAATGAACCAGATAAGGTACAAACACTTTCACACTGTCGCCCTTTATGGTGGCGGTATAGTCTTGCAGCAAAGCATCGCCGTTACGCGATTTCGTCAGTTTGAACGATTTCATCTCATTCATCGATGTGTGTACATCTTCGCGTGCTGTTTTCGCCTCACTGGCGAATGCCAGGTCCAACCATTTGAAGCGTTCCTCCAACCAATTGTTCAATTCGTCAATTCCTTTTGAGTATGCAGCTTCTTTTTGGGCAGTCTGTTGTCCGCTCAGTCCGAACACGTTCCAAAGGTCTTCGTTGCTGGTTTGAGAGGTCTTCAGTACAGAACGCATGCTTTCCAGCGAACTGTAGGCGGCACTCTTCATGTCACTTTTGAAAGTCTCATAACGTTTGGCTACCAATGCGGCAAAAATCGGATCCTGCATCATACGGTCGAACCAACCGGTGTTACGTACCGCATAACCAGTGGCAGACTGTCCGTTATTGCCGGCAAATTCGGCAGCTACGCCAATCGGACCCATAGCTACTTTACCCTCGGCGTTAATATAGAAGTAGGCTTCTTCGAATGCATCCGGATTCTTTACCACTTCGTTGGCTATCAGCCAGTCGGCAAAGCTGTTCAGGTCAATTATGTCTTTATAATTAGTTTTGACGTTGACAAAGTCATTCTGGTATAGCCTGTTTTCGAAAGTGCGTACAATGTTGAACGCTTCTTCTGCCTGAGCTTTTGTCAAGTCGTCCGCCGCGTCTTCCAGCACACAAAACTGTTTGGTAAAGTCAGACTTGAATGCTATTTCATCTGGTTCAGCCGACGTTGCCAGTTGCCAGAGCGTGCTTGCGTTTACTTTATCTTTTTCGACACGGACTTGTTCACTTAGGAAGTAGGTTCCCATATGACGGTTACCCACAACCAGTTCTACAGGTTCTTCCGACGCGTTCCATGCCAGTCCGTCAAGGACGGAAGCGACTGCCCTGCCTGCCTGCGTGCGAAGCATTGAAGCGTCTTGGCTGTTCGACAGCAAAACCCAGCGCTTGCTTTTGCCCATACCCAGAAAATCGGACTTGTTTTCCAACTTCAGGTTCAGCGACCTTTTCTTTTCCAACGAATAACGGCTACCCTTACCTTTTATCTGGGTGGTGAAATCTGCAACTTCTTCATTGCCGGCTGTGGCGATGGTAGCACTATAGGCGTCGCTCCAACGTTTCAGAGGCACTTCGCAAGTCGTGTTGATCTTTACCACCGGTAACTTGCTGTTATAGACCTTCACCTGGTAAGTCTGTACATCGCCAGTTTGTGAAACCACCTTGTAGGTGACCACGTTGTTGAACGAGTTGCTTGAAATTCCGCTCTTCTGAAGGGCGCCATTCACCCAAACATCGCCAGTAGAGACAAATGAAGCCTTCAACTGGCTGAAATCGGTAAGGTACGGAATAAACACACTAAAGACATTGCCCTCTTTCACCCCCTCAACCGTAGCCAAAACCTTCCCGTTGTTGGCTTGTGGAGTGAAGAAGACACGCTTTAAACTGTTACCTTCTGTGGCATTGTCAGCCATTTCCAAATTAGGAACATTGTTTTGTGTGAAAGTTATACGTTTGACACTGCCGATAGGGAAAGCCGTCTTCAATATGTGGTTCTCTCCATCGCTGTAAGCCGTATCTATCTTGTCGAGACCGAAAGTGTCACCTTTGCCTACACCTACTGTCTGCGCGTTACCGGCAACCGACGCCAGCAACATTATAGTAATTAATTCAGTTCTTTTCATACTTCTTTTTTTGGATGTTTACCACTGGGTGTCGAGCCAGTTCATGCGGCTTTCCAACCAATTTTTTAAACGTTCTGTCTCAGCATCGTAGGCGGCAGCAGCGTTTCCATAGGTATCGTTGCTGAGGTTTTTCCATACGGTGTTGTCACCAATACCGGCCTCACGCAGTATTTTTGTCTGCTGGTCGATGTAGGAGTAGAGCTCGTTTTTCGATGAGCGTATTTTAGCGTATTGCTTCTTTACTAACGAAACAAAATCGTTGTTCTTCATCAGCATACTCATCCATGGCGTTTCAGCTGCTACCCAACCCGTGTAGCCATTGCTTTCGGCAGCAAAAGCCTTCCTTAGCTCCCAGGCGGGCATGAATGCTATTTTGCCATTAGCGTCAACATGGATGTAGGTGTCTTCGGAAAACGCATCGGTGTTGTAGGCAATCTCGCTGATGACAAGCCAGTTGGCCATCGACTCCAGATTGGCAACCTGTTGTACTGTTGTCCAGTCGCCCTTCTCCAGTGCTTTCTCGAACTTGTCTATCTTGTCTTTCGTGCGGACCAGGCCCGTTCCCTTGCTACCTGTTTCAGGGTCTTCGAATGCCATTATTGTCTTTGTACCTTTCGTACGGAAGGCTTCTTCAAACGCATCGGCGCTTTTTTCTACCGAGAGCAGATAACCGTCTTCAAAGCGTCCCTTACAGATGCGTGGTTGCTCAACCAGTGTGTAACACCCGGCAAATGCTCCATCAATGGTAAGATTTACAGGCCTGATTTCTGGAATCCACTGGTCGTTAGTGAGTTGTTTGCCCAACCAGTAACCCAGTTGTGACCTGATAAGCAATTTGTCTGCCTCGTTGGCAACCAGCAGCCAGCGCTTGTTCTTGGTTATGCCCAGCAGGCTCTTTTTGCTTTCGAACTTTAGTGCGTAGTTGTTCTTCAACCCAGCGCCGAAATGACTGCCTTTACCCTTAATGTTCAGTGTTCCCTCATCGTTCCCGTCAATGGTCAGTTTGGTGGGTGTCCATTCTTTCTCTATGCCCTTCCCCTCGGTATTCAACACCACATAGGGCAGACTGGTTCTGCTGACGGTTACACTGTAGGTGCGTACATCGCCGTTAAAGGAAACCACTTTTATTTGGGCCGGTTCGCTAAAGTCGACTTTACTGCCACTCTGCCACAACTTCCCATTAATGAAGATGTGCGCTCCTGTTGTTTGGAACGAGGGGGTGAGCGAGTTGACACTTGCCAGATATGGTAACACGATCAGGGCTGTTTTTTGTGCACCTAGTTCTACCGTAATGTCTTCCCGTACACCGGGGTTGTCGTTTTTTTTCAGGCTGAACGAGTTCAGGACATTGAAACTCTGGGGTTTCTCGTTGGCAAGATTCACGGCTTCGGGCGCAAGGGTGTCCGAAGTTACTATTGACTGGTTGCCGGAACCGTATGACAGGTCGACACGCTGTAATACCGTGTCAGACTGCATTAGGTCTACAGCAGTGGCAGGAAGCACCAATGTCGAATTGTCAAACTCGATGGTGACATTACCCTGGGCCTGTAGCTGGGCGGTTGCGGAGAATGCGAGTAAGGTATATGTGTAAATTTTTCTCATAACATAAATTCCTTATTTGTGTTTTACAACGGAAGTATGGCTACTTCACCAATTGGCCTTTTATAATCTTGTACGACTTTCCGTCACACGACACGTAATAAACGCCGGTCGGATAGTCTGCCACATTTAACTGGATAGCATCGCCCGATTTCTCGGCACGAACTGCCATTGTTTTTCCATCGGCCGATGTTATGCGGATGTTCCCGCCCATTTTTCCTGACACAAAAACATAGTCGGTGGTCAGTGTAGGATATACCGACAGAACTTCTGACGCAAATGTTTCTGAACGGGAAAGGCCGCTGTCTTGGAAAACAATCTCTTTTACAGCCCCGATTTCGTACTTCTGTATGTCTTCGGGCGTCTTCAAGTACAACGAGTTTCCTGCCACCCAGTATTGTGGGATTTTGTCGAGGCTGACGGATACCGTTTCAGCTCCGTTCAGTTTTAGCAACAGGCATTTTCCCGTTTCTCCGCCAACAACCGCCGACGGCAGGGAAAATAAAAGGCCAAAACATAACAACAACGATGATTGTGTTTTACTCATTTGATATTAAATTTACTTTTTAACAACTACAAAATAACAGCACTTAATAACCTATATTACATACACTACATCAAATAAATGCACTGTTATCTTACCCTTAATTACGACTGCAAGTTAGTTATAATATCAAATACATTGTATTACTTTTTAGGAAATACTTTAGGATTTTTTTGTTTGATAGATTTATGCAGAAATGTAATAAAAATGATGTAAAAAATGCCCTTTTCATCGGATATCAGTCATTTCTGGTCTCCGAAAATCAACCTGATTGACGATTCGTCATATCGATTATAGGCCGCTCTGGCTAAACCTTTCCACGTATTATCATACGGTCGTCGCCCCGACACGCCAGCGCGTTGTTTAATGGCGGCTCTTCCCGCCCCCCCTTGTCAGATTGAACCATAGGGGAAAAAGAAAAGCCGTGACGGGTGACCCTATCACGGCTCTTGTATCAGTTCTGGCTGCACATTAAAAGAACAGCATCGACAGCAAATAACCAACGAGGCACGATATCGTTACACTGATGAGTCCTGGCATCATGAACGAATGGTTAAGCAGATATTTGCCGATGATTGTGGTCCCGGAACGGTCGAAATTGACCGTTGCGATATCTGACGGATAGTTCGGTATGAAGAAGTACCCGTACACAGAAGGAAGTAATCCAAGCAATACCGGACCCGAAATGCCAAGTGAATATGCCAGCGGTAGCATTGAAACAACAACCGCTCCTTGTGAATTGATGAGTACCGAGACAGCAAAGAAAACGAACGCTATGGCCCACGGATATTGCTCGACTATGCTGCCCAAACTGGCCTTCATTTCAACCATATAGTTACTGAAATAGGTGTCGGCCAACCACGCAATACCGTAAATTGCCACTACGGCTACCATACCCGACTGCCACACCGAACCCTGCATCGCCTTCTTTGGTTCAGCTTTGGCCACCAAAATCATAAGGGCAGCCGCTGCTATCATCACAATCTGGATGATGATGTTCATGCCGATAGGCGTCATTTTTTCAACTCCGTTCTTCATAACTGGAAATGCCGGACGTATGTCGTGTCCCGCAATTTGGCAGACAGAGAATAGAACGATGAGCGCCAAGGCTCCAATAAATATGTACACACTCCACTTCGCCTCTTTGCTGATTTTCTTGTCTAACAAGGTGGCCGAATTGCCGTACATATATTTATACGTTTCCGGATCTTTGCAACGAGCCTGGAACTGCGGGTCTTTGTCGAGGTCTAGTCCGCGTTTGTACGAGGCAGCGGCAGCACACATCAAACCGCAGAGACAAGCGGGAATGGTGATAGCAATAACCTGGAGGTTGCTGACCTCGAAACCC
The DNA here is from genome assembly GCA_002396385.1 of Bacteroidales bacterium UBA4345. GTDB lineage: Bacteria > Bacteroidota > Bacteroidia > Bacteroidales > Paludibacteraceae > Physcocola. The sequence continues at coordinate 1,041 of DGTD01000016.1, read as the reverse complement.
GAAACGTGCGAGATGGTTACAAACGAAGCAACGGCGGCGGCAATCGGAGAGCAGGTTATACCCACCTGGCTGGCAATAGATGCCACGCCGCATGGCCGCTCCGGACGTATACCTTGTTTCAACGATATGTCGCAGATGATGGGCATAAGGGTGTATACCACATGACCCGTTCCCACCATTACGGTCAGGAAAAAGGTACACAATGGCGCTAAAAACGTTATGCTGCTTGGATGGCTGCGTAACAGTTTTTCTGCCAGTTGAATCATCCAGTCCATGCCACCAGCCGCCTGAAGCATGCCAGCGCAGGTCACAGCGGCTATAATAATATAGATAACATCGGTAGGAGGAGTGCCGGGTTTCAAGTTGAATCCAAGTACAAGTATCGCCAAACCGATACCAGAAATGGCTCCCAGAGCCAACGAACCGTATCGTGAGCCCACATAAAGCGCTAGTAAAACAACTAGCAGTTGGATAATCATTAATAGCATATTGTTGTGTTTTTTAGTTTAAGTCAGTATTTGATTTACTAAATATCAACATTTTATTTGGATTTTCAAAATTATATGCGGTTTTGTTTGAGATGATAGTCCATAGTTTATAGTTGAAAGTGGAAGGTCATGTCTGTTCTTCATCCCCTAACCTTATCGGTTTATCAACCTTATGGTTTTGGAGTATGGTCTCTGAGATTAGTTGTTGATGGTTAAATAACTAATGCTAATTAAAGTCTTAATCCTTATTGTTTTGGAGTATGGTCTCTGAGGAAGTCCATAAGCGGAACAAGAAAAAACTCAGTACTGTCTTAATCCTTATTGTTTTGGAGTATGGTCTCTGAGGATGATGAACTTGGTCGTACTTGGAAGATTACAACATAGTCTTAATCCTTATTGTGTTGGAGTATGGTCTCTGAGTTACAGCTCTTCTAGCATTGGATGAGGAGATGAAGTGTCTTAATCCTTATTGTGTTGGAGTATGGTCTCTGAGCGTGCAGAAAGCGTGGATTTACAGCGTGAATACTCACTGTCTTAATCCTTATTGTGTTGG
>DGTD01000058.1 GCA_002396385.1 Bacteroidales bacterium UBA4345 | reverse complement strand
GGAAGTGGCTGATGGAGGTGTGACTTCTGGGGGAGGCGCGGAAATAAGTAATTACGGTTTTTTATTAGAAAATTTCACGCCAGAATACCTGATGGCCTTCTTTATCTGTTCTATAGAATTCATCTCTCTAAAGATATAGTTCTGCTCCAACTGGTCGCGGAAGACATCAGAATATAGCGCAATAATGCCGCGGTTGCTATAATCCTTCGATTTCAGCCACCTCTTATCCTTCTTGTCAATTAGCAGGAAAAACTCGTTGTGTGCAGCCAGCTGTTTGTCGATAACTTGATTGAGCAAGCCTACCAAACGGTCCCACGCCCTAATTAGGATGCGGTTCTCTTCCGCTATCCACGAAGGCATAGACATATTGTCTTCGCCATAATTGCTAAGCGAATCTAGCGCATTATGCCAAAAGATGTTTTCTGGTAATGAAAATTTTTCGAGGACATCTAGCACCCCCTTGTCGTCTAACTCTACCGCCTTAATCAGTTAAGCTGTCATTTCCTGGCTACGGGCAGGAGAAACGGGGTAAGAAACGTTTTCGAAGTACAGTTGAAATCTGTCGAAACCGATGGTTTCCATCATGTTCCGGTATTATGGATCGAAAATCTCAGCTGCCGCCCAAAAAAAGAAGACGCATTGTTGGAATGCGTCTTCTGTTCTTTGACAATATCTATTTGTTATCGAAGTGCCATCTCTTCATGGTCGAAACTTGAGTCCCAATTCTTAAAGACAGGTTCGAGCCCTTTGTTACGGAGGGCAGCCACCACATCGGCCACTTTTCTATCGTCGTTGATATGGAACTGTTCGAGACTTTGCGGATAACAAGCATAGCCGCCCGGATCGGTTTTACTTTCGGCACTCATAGTAGTCACACCCAAAGCTGCCATATTGTTGCGTATAAACTCAGGCTCGCGGGTAGAATAAGAGATGTCGACATCGTGGTCGAAAATACGCATAGCAAATGTAACCTGTGCGAGTTCCTTGTCGGTCATCACAAAATTCGGTTGGAAACCTCCATTTTCAGACGGACGCATTCTCGGAAAGTTGACACTGTATTGCGTACGCCAATAGTTTTTCTCAAGGTAACGGAGATGGTATGCCATCATCGTCACGTCGGTACGCCAGTCTTCCAAACCTATAAGCACCCCCATGCCAATTTTGTGTACACCGGCCTGGGCCATACGGTCGAAGCCGTTCACACGCCACTCGAAAATGGATTTCTGTCCACGCGGATGGTATTTCTTATAGTTGGCTTCGTGATAAGTCTCCTGAAAACAGATAACGCCATTCATACCATGCTTCCGCAATTCGGCATACTCTTCCGACTTCAACGGCATAACCTCAATTTGCAAGTTATTGAAATACGGCTTAGCCAAATCTAACGCCTTAGCCAAATAAGGAACTCCCGCAAGAGCCGGATTCTCGCCAGTTACGATAAGCAGATTGTCGAAAGGGCCCAGCTGCTTGATAGCCTGGTACTCGCGAACAATCTCGTCTTCTTTAAGTATGACACGCTTGATTTTATTTTCGACATGAAAACCACAATAAACGCACGAATTGGTACACGAATTGGTGATGTAGATAGGAATGAACATATTAATGGTCTTTCCGAAACGCTCGCGCGTATATTTTTGGCTTAACGCCGCCATCTGCTCCAAGTAAGGAGCCGCAGCGGGAGAAATGAGGGCCATGAAGTCGTCGACATCGCAACGCTGTTTACCCAGGGCCCGGCGCACGTCGGCATCGGTCTTCGACATAATCTGCCGCGTTGTATCCTCCCAGTCTATCTTACGAATAACGTCACTAAACATTATATCAATATCAATTTAACCACCACACACAGCACGAATAATCACCACATCGTCACCCTCATTAAGGGTTTTATTCTCCCAATCGGCACGTGGCACCATATCGTTATTGACAGCGACAGCCACCCCTCTGTCGGGAAGGTTTTGTTGTTCGGCAAGGGTTTTGACAGTAGCTCCACCGGCCATTTCAACCTTGTCGCCATTTACAATTATATTCATATATTTTGTTCTAATTGTTCAAGAAAGAGGTTAATGGAGAACTAGCCTGAGCGGAAAAATCGGCAGACTGTGCGCCCAAACCAGCTAAGAAGGCACGCCGTCCGGCAACCGAGGCCTCTTTAAAAGCGACCGCCATTTCAACCGGATCAGCCGCAACCGAAATGGCCGTATTGACCAACACGGCACTGGCACCAATCTCGAACGCTTTTGCCGCATCGCTTGGAGCACCTATACCCGCATCAACAACAACAGGGACTGTAGCCTCTTCAATAATAGCCTGAAGGAAATCGAGAGTAACCAACCCCCTATTTGTACCGATAGGGGCCGCAAGCGGCATAACCGTAGCCGCACCAACCTCGGCGAGACGTTTACACAAGACAGGGTCGGCCTGGCAATATGGCAAAACGACAAAGCCCTCCTTTACCAACTGCTCTGTAGCCTTCAAAGTTTCAACCGGGTCGGGCAACAGATAACGCGGATCGGGGTGTATTTCCAACTTGAGCCAGTTGGTACCAAAGGCCTCACGCGCCATCTTGGCCGCAAAAACAGCCTCGTCGGCATTGCGCACACCCGAAGTGTTAGGAAGTAGCTGAATATTAGGTTTAGCTATATGTTGGAGCATATCGTCGGAAGAGTCAGACAATTTGATACGCTTCATGGCCAGCGTCACCATTTCGGTGCCAGAAGCCTCGATGGCCTTAGCCATCACCTCATTCGAACTGAATTTACCAGTTCCGAGAAACAAACGGGAAGAAAACTCCTTACCCGCAATAACCAATTTATCGTCCATAATGATACAGGTATATTAACAACCGGCAATTTGGGGGAGTCTGCCTAGCACAATTCATCAGAGAGAGAAAACACCTACGCCGGCATTATCCGGATCAGGTTACGGGTATAATCTCAGCCTGGTGGAACCAAGCACCCCAACTCGTCGACACGTCTAATTACGACCAGCAAAATTAGCAATTAACGACGAGAAAAACAAAACACGACAACATATTCGGGGACAAGTCAAAACTACGCTTACCAATAACCTCTAAACCATTCCCGCACACCAGATTCAAAGAGTTTTTTTTCAGTCACGTCTCCCCCAAATAAAAAAAACAGGGGAACAGTAACACACCGCGACCATTCCCTTGTTTAAGTTATTTTTTCCAGAACCGGAAAGTTATGTCAATCATAAATCCATCGTCATCGACCTTATACATGTGCTGGTTGGTGGTTTTATGGGTTAAAGGACCAAATCCAGCTATATAGGGCCCAAGTTTGATGTAGTTGAAAGCCTTCACATCGACAAAGTCCGGCACCTCGGTCTTACCGGAGTACCATGCGGTTTTGAGTTTGCCTTTATAGAACGACTTAACCCATTTTGCAAGCAGAAGCACACCTTCCGGGTCGTTGTCGCCCCCCATAAAGGCCACACAAGTCACATCGTCGACATAAGGTTTCAGCAACACTTCCAACGACTCAGGCGTCAGTAAAGAGCCGATATCTGTTTTCAAGTAATCGCTATGACACCCCTTGCAATTATTCGGGCAGTTCGAGATGTTTATTGCCAGAGAGACCTCATCGGGCACTTCCTGAAACACTATACTGCAATTGACGTACTTCAGCATCGTTAGCCAAATCTTTACCACCATTAGCATAATAGCGTTTGGCAGCTTCCTTCTGGCGTGCGGCAGAGAAGTTACCGACTCGCTTCATATAACCAATGACACGGGTTAGATAATCGACATTCTCACTATTGCAAGAAGGGCATGATTTCAAATAACGCTTGTCGATTTTTCCACAATCGTTGCAAATAGTGTTAGGAATATTGAACGTAAAGTAGTTACAGCCTTCAACGGCAGCAACCCTCAACAACTGCCTGTACTGGGCCATGCTGAGATGCTCCTCCAGATTGCAGTGCAAAGCCGAACCACCGGTAAGGTGCTCTACATATTTACGGCCGTGCAGACGGAACTTGTCAATGACATTGGTACCCTCGTCTTCCACCACATAGAAATAACTGTTGTAACAGTCGCGTGGGACGAAATAACCATCCTCACGGTCCCATTTCGCATGTTTAACTCCCACATTCTCGGCAGGAATCATTTCGCAGTTGAACATCA
>DGTD01000007.1 GCA_002396385.1 Bacteroidales bacterium UBA4345 | reverse complement strand
AAACTAGATTTTATGAGACTTCAGAACAAATCTCAGCCTGCATTTTGACCTATAGAAAAAAATTCCTGCATTTTAGCCTGCATTTTGACCTATAGGTCTACATTTTTCGCAGGTCGCTACCACGTTAATGGTGTTGTTGTAGGGTGTCACCTCTTTTTTAGCTTTCACAGGTATTTCAGCTGTTGTTTCGCTTGCCGGTATAGTTATTTCTCTTGGAAGCCCTTCCAAGTTTTTATCTGATGGAAAGTTTAGTTTAATTGTTACATCGTCTTTCCCTTCAATACTTCTCTGTACATTAAGAACCAGTTTACCCGTGTTGCAGCCTTCTACCAATTCTGAACTGCCGTTCTCTGTCTCTAATTTTGCAGTCATTGCTATTTCGTTCACACAAGGCTTTAGTTTGATGGAATCCTTTACTTTTTTGCATCCGAATATGTTTTCAGCTGTGATGATGAATGTTTGTTCTTTGTCAAAAAAGTCTATTGGGTAAACCGTGAAGTCTTTGCTGTTTTGTAGCAGACTGGCAGGCTCCCACTTTATTTTTCTTATCGGGCCAGTGTGTTCAACACTCAATTCTGTCGCGCAGTTTGCAACTTTATTTGGGGTTATTGAAATTGGTCCCGCATTGTAGATGTGTGAAACAACAGTGTCCTCTTTGGTATCTGTGCAGGTGTTTCTCGCTACAATAGTCACCATTATTTGCAAACTGTCTTCCTCTATATCGCGTAAAGGAATCAATTCCAAAATGGTGGAATCTTGGTGTGCGGGTAATGTTATCTCTTCTGGTGTTACCTTGTAGTCAATGCCGCTTTTCGCTTCTCCTATGTGTTTTATTGTTAATGTTGTAGGAGTGTCACTGTCTCTTAGCTTGACAACAATCTTACCTTCAGAGCATTCTTTCGCTATACCGCGGGCTTTGCGCTTAGAATAGCTGGTCTTAGTTGAAATTCCTCCTTTTTTTGTTGTGCAACCTTCTATAAAGACCGCAGACTCCGAATCATAGTTGTAAAAAAGCCAATTATATATTGTATTTAACAATTCATGTTTTTTCCCTATTACCATTTTTAAATGGTATTTTCTACATGGCACTACTTCTGTCTTGGCTGAAAGGCTTGTTGTGAATCCTCTTAATTTCAAGTTGTATGGACTTATTAAATTATACGAGTCTTCTTGGTAATTTGAAATAAAGTATTCTTTGTCGGTTTTGTCGTTTATGTTTTTGTTTGATATTAAGAGGTCTGTTCCTGGAATTGTTGCAATACTCTTTTCTTCTCCTGTTGTCAGGTCTGTGACGATGCAATAGAAGATTTCTTCCCATACGTCATACGGAAAGTTTGCTGATGCGAATACATAGTTGAATGCAACAGTGTCGTCAATGGTCGAAAAGTCAAATTCTAGAATAGCGGGTGCGTTTAAGAGATCGTTTTTCCCTTTGTTTGGCCTCTCAATCTGTCTGTTTCTTACGTTTCTATAACCGATTTTTTCATATAGTTCTGCGAACATCTGTTCTTTTTCTTTGTTGTATGTTTTCGTTTGTGCAACATCATGCAAGTATTTGCAAAATAGTTCTTGAAATATCCAATTTTGGGAGTGATTTTCTATAATAGTTCTCAACTCCTGTAACTCTTTGCTTGTTGCATTGTAGTATGCTGGATCATAACTTTTTATTAGACTGTAAACGGCATAAATCGGAAACAGGTGCAGGCATTCATCATAGTAATTTTTGTGATATTCCCATACGAGATCAGTTGTGTCGTAATTTGCAATCCCTTTATATGCATCAAAAAAGGCAGGGTCTTCCATAAGTTCCATCATTTGCTCGTATTGTTCTTTTATGGAAGTGTTGTATTTCTTGTAATTTTGTTTCTTATGAAAACAGTAGTCATTGTAGTATGTGAAAAACGGCTTATACGCTTTACTTGCCGCCATTATGCGTTGTGGCGCATATAGGTTCGCATATTCGTATAGGTCTTCTTTTGTTATTTCGAGGTCTCCTAACACGAATTTGGGGTTGTCATGGGCTATCTCTGCACAATGATTGGTGCTTAGCATCAATCCTTTCTTTATCTTTAGTTTGTCGCAACCGCTATTGTTGAACAAGGCAATTTGTGTGCCTTCTCCATAAGGTATGCTTGCTTTCCCATTGAACGTGGCGTTTGAGATTTCCAAACCAGATGCATTGAATTGTTCTTCTAGTAGCGTGTTTACATTTTGTCCGCACAAATTTTCAATGCTTACATTCGAATAGGCAGAGAAAGAAACATTTAGTGCTACCGTTAAAACGAGATAATTGGTTGTCTTCATATACGTTGTTTTTATGTGTGTGTCTGGTGTGTACCAGTTCCTGCTGGGTTATTAGGTTCGTTACAGGATTTTTATTTATATAACAAATATACGTTTTTTTCGCATAATGACAAAAAACGGCAAATTAAAAAATAGTGTGCTACGATGATAAGCTGTTTCTTTATTCCCTTATCAGTGTGAAGTGGCCGGTAAATATTTTGTCTATCTCTTCACAGTCTACTACATACCAGTAGTCGCTGCTCGGACACGGATGTCCGTTATAGGTGCCGTCCCAACCTTCTGTATTTGGGTTGAACTCTATAAGTTGTTTCCCCCATCGGTCGTATACCTTTACTTTGCTCTTTTCCGATTCTTCCAATCCGTAAATGGTCCAATTTTCGTTTATCCCGTCTTTGTCAGGGGTGAAGAAAGGCGGAATTATCAGATTATAACAGCGTTTTTTTAGAATGTGTACGACACTGGAGTCTGTTGTACAGCCGGTTATATCCGTTGCCTTTACTGTTAGAACTATGCTCGAGTCTAAATCGTCGGTTAGTGTGGCCTTTAGGCTGTCGGTATTTTGCAGGTTCTCGGTTGGTGCCCAAACCACTTCGCCCAAAATTCCCGACAATAGCGGTACTTCAACCTCCATTCCGCCTGGTTTGCAGTCGTTGTAGGTGTTGTCTTGGCCAAGCTTTATGGGGTCTGGTTGGGTCGTTGTTATCTCTATTGTGTCTGGGCTGCTTACGCACGTCTCACAACTGGCTGTTAGGTTTATTGTCTGCTGGTAGGGCTCGTTCCCTTTCTTTGCTTCAATGGCGACCTCGTAGGTTGTCTCGTTTGCGGCTATTGTTATTTCTTTGGGAAGTCCTTCTATTGTGTTACTGCCTGCGGCTGTTGTTAAAATAATCTTTACATCGTCTTTCCCTTCTTTGCTCCTCTTGATGTGGAAAAACAGTTTCCCGGTGTTGCAATCGGTTATTAGTTTCGAACTCCCGTTTTCTGTTACCAGTTCGGCTGTCATCTCTATCTCGTTGGCACACGAATTTAGTTCAAGTGTTTCTTGTACTTGTTGGCATCCGGTTTTGTCTTCTGCTGTAATAGTGAATGTTTCTGCTATGTCTGGACATTGTAACGGAGTGACCGTAGTGCCTTCGTCCCTTTCCAACAGGTCGGCTGGTTCCCATGTTATGGCCTTGATGGGGCCTTGCGGCTCTACGCTCAGCTCTGTCGCACAACATTCGGGGATGTTGGGCTTTATCGTTATAGGAACAACTTTGTAGATATAGGTGCGTACCGTATCTTCTTGTGTGTTTGAACAAGAATTCTCTATGGTTATTGCAACTTGTACCTCCAAACTGTCTTCGTCAATGTCGCGTATTGGTTCCAATTCTACAACTGCGGTGTCTTGGTGGGCCGGGATAACGATTTCTTCAGGTATTTTCTTATAGTCTATACCGTTTTTTGCTTCTCCGAAACACTTTAGCTTTACTTTGGTTGGTGTGTCACTGTCTTTGATGTGGATTACAATTTCTCCGTTTGAACAGCCTTTCGCTATACCGCTGGAACGGCTGTTTGTATATCTGATTTTGCTTGACAGACCGTTCGATTTGAAACTGCCCGCCTCTAAAAATACAATAGATTGATAATCGTCGTCTACTGCATTGCCTATGGCTAGCTTAAGGTGGTACTTTCTGCACGGTACTACCTTCGTTTTGGCTGTCAGTGTGGTTGTGAAGCCTCCGAAGTCGGTCAGATTACATTCTTTATAGATTGGTTCATAATTGTTCTCCCATGAGTATGTTGTTTCTTTGAAGATATAGTTGGCGATGAAGTATTCGCTGTTTTTCTCACCGTTTACGTTGTTGATGGAAACGATGGTGTTGCTTCCTGGTATTTTTGCTATGTTTTCTTTCTTTCCGGTTGTAAGGTCTGTGATGATAAACGCGAATGCATCGTTAAACTGAGAGTTCACGAACATAGGGTATTCTTGTGATGCGAATACGTAGTTGAAAGCGATAGAATCGTCTATGGTGCTGAAATCGAACTCCAGAACCGATGGCGATTTTATCTCGGTTCCTGTCAGTCCCTCTAGTTCTTTCTCGCTTCTATGGTTCTGTTTTGTTGTATATGAAATTGTCTTGTATAGTCTGCTGTATAGGTCCTCTTTTTCTTTGTCGTATTTTATGGGTTCCGTATTTACAAAATGGTAGATGTACTCATCGTGATAATCAAATTCTTGTGACATGTTTCTTACTTCTTCAACTTCTGTTGCCGATGCGTCGTAGTATTTTGGTTCCCATGAATGTATTTTATCGTATACTGCGTATATGGAGTATTTCTTATTGTCTTCTATCTTATAGAGAACATCATTTCCCATTATTGAGTAATAACTGACTGCTTCAATAAACGAAGGGTCGTCTTTTAACTCTTTCAAGGTGTTGTACTCTTCTTCCGTAAAGGGGAAGATTTCCTCATCGTATATTTCTGGTACACCGTATGACAGGTAGTAGTTTATGTATTTTTTGTCGGTAGTAAGCCTGTCCTGTATTTTCGCTTTGTAATACCCGTTTACATATTCGTTTATTTCTTTTGCCGATAGGTTCGAATCGGCAAACAGAAAATCTGTGTTATTGGAAACTACTTTCCCCGTATTGTTTGTGCTAAGCATTACACCTTCCGCTATGCCCAGCATGCCACATTCGCTGTTGTTTTTGAATGTGGCTATCTGTGTTCCTTCTCCGTATGGTATAATAGCTTCTCCGTTGAATGTGGCATTCGATATCTCAATACCCGAGCCTACGAACTCGTCTAGAAGTGTCTTCTCTATGTTTTGCCCAATCAGACTTCTTATTGACACTCCTGCGTTCAACTCCATAGTGGTACATAACCCTATTATGGCTGTCGCTATTATGTGTTTTGAATCCATAGGTTCCGTGTCCTGCTTTTACTACCTTAACAGTGTGAAGTGCCCTGTATATTCTTTGTCTATTTCTTCGCAGTCTATAACGTACCAATAGTCGCTGCTTGGACATAGTTCTCCATTATAGGTGCCGTCCCATCCGCTGGAATTCGGATTGAATTCGAAGAGCAGTTTGCCCCAACGGTCAAATATCTCCACTTTGCTGTTTTCGGTCTTCTCCAATCCGTAAACCTTCCATACGTCGTTTATCCCGTCTCCGTTTGGTGTAAAGTATGGTGGAATGACAAGGTCTATGCACAGTCTCTGTTTTACCTTTACTGTGCTTTTCGCTTTTTGACAACCGGTTGGGTCTGTTGCTGTTACGGTGTATTCTATGTTCGATTTGATGTCGTCCGATAGGGTGGCGCTTAGGTTGTTGGTACTTGCCAGGTGTTGGTCTGGTGACCAAGTCACTTCTCCTAATGTTCCCGATAGCAGTCCAACCTCTATGTCCATACCTCCTACCTCACATTCGTTGTATACGTTGTTTTGGGACAGAACCAGTGGCTCTAGCTGGGTGGTGGTTACCTCGAAGGTGACTGGCTCCGAAATGCAGTTTTCGCATTCGGCCTCCACGCTGAAAGTGTTGCTGTAGGCTGTATCGGTCTTTTCGGCTTTTACTGGTATTTCAAATATAGCGTCGCCTGCGGGTATGGTTACCTCTTCAGGTAACCCGTAGAGGTTGTCGCCTTCTGCTATTTTTAGTTTTACTACTGCCTTTTTGTCTCCTTTCCTGTTCCTGTTGATGTGGATGACTACTTTACCCTCTTTACAATCGGAAATCAGTTCGTTCCCGTTGTTGTCGGTTACGAGCTCCGCTGTCATTTCCAGACATTCTTCCTTTACCACACTCACTTTGGCTTTGGCTGTTTGGCAGCCTCTGTCGTCGGTTGCGGTTACGTTGAAGATGGCGTGGGCCTCTATGTCTTCTGCCAGCGTTGCGTATAGCAGGTCAGTGTCGGTCAGTTTGTCTGCCGGATCCCATGTTACATTGCCAAGTTTTCCGGAAACTAACGGCACATTCAATGCCATGCCTTTTACCTCACATCCGGTAAAGGTGTTTTCCTGTCCCAGTTCCAGTTTCTCTAACTGGGTGGTGGTCACCTCGAAGGTGACAGGCTCTGAAATGCAGTTCTCGCACTCGGCCACCACGTTGAAGGTGTTACGGTATGGCTCGTCTGTTTTTACTGCCTTCACCGGCACTTCGAAGGTGCTTGCACCTGCCGGAATAGTCAGTGTCTCAGGCAATCCGATTAGGTTGGCGTCGTTGCCGAAATTCAGTTTGATGCTTGGTTTCTTGCTCCCTTTCCTGTTCCTATTGATGTGGAAAACGACTTTCCCATCCTTACAGTCGGCAATCAGTTCGTTTCCGTTGTTGTCGGTCACAAGCTCCGCTGTCATTTCCAGACATTCTTCTTTTATCACGGTCACAGTGGCTGTGGCTGTTTGGCAACCTCTGTCGTCGGTTGCGGTCAAGGTGAAGTTGGCTTGTACGTCTATGTCTTCCGCCAGTGTTGCGTTTAGCAGGTCTGTGTCGGTCAGTTTTTCTGCCGGTTTCCATATTACTTCTCCGAGTTTTCCGGAAACCAGCGGTACGTTCAGCGCCATGCCTTTCACCTCGCATCCGGTGAAGGTGTTGTTTTGCTCCAGTTCAAGTTTCTCCAACTCGGTGGTGGTCACCTCGAAGGAGACTGGCGCTGAAATGCAGTTCTCGCACTCGGCCAGCACGTTGAAGGTGTTGCGGTATGGCTGCCCCAGTTTTGCCGCTTTCACCGGTACTTCGAAGGTACTTGCTCCTGCTGGAATAGTCAGCGTTTCTGGCAGTCCGCTCAGGTTGGCGTCGCTACCAAAGCTCAACTTTATGCTTGCTTTCTTGTTTCCTTTCCTGTTTCTGCTGATGTGGAAGACGACCTTTCCGTCTTTGCAGTCGGCAATCAGTTCGTTTCCGTTATTTTCGGTCACGAGCTCTGCAGTCATTTCCAGGCATTCTTCTTTTTCCACAGTCACGTTGGCAGTGGCTGTTTGACACCCTCTCTCGTCGGTAGCTGTAACGTTAAAGGTGGCTTGCGACTCTATATCTTCTGCCAGCGTGGTGCTTAGTTGGTCTGTGCTGGTCAGTTTTTCAGCTGGCTTCCATGTTACTTCTCCAAGTTTTCCCGACACCAGAGGTACGTTCAGCGCCATGCCTTTTACCTCGCATCCGGTAAAGGTGTTGTTTTGCTCCAGTTCTAGTTTCTCCAACTCGGTGGTGATCACTTCGAAGGAGACTGGCGCTGAAATGCAGTTCTCGCACTCGGCCACCACGTTGAATGTGTTGTGGTATGGCTGCCCCAGTTTTGCCGCTTTCACAGGCACTTCGAAGGTTGTTGCTGCTGCCGGAATGGTCAGCGTTTCTGGTAATCCGCTCAGGTTTGCGTCATTACCGAGGTTTATTTTTATGATTGCCTCTTTGTTTCCTTCTCTGTTTCTGCTGATGTGGAAGACTACCTTTCCGTCCTTGCAGTCGGCAATCAGTTCGTTTCCGTTGTTTTCTGTCACGAGCTCAGCAGTCATTTCCAGACATTCTTCTTTTTCCACAGTCACGTTGGCTGTGGCTGTTTGGCATCCTCTTTCGTCGGTAGCTGTAACGTTAAAGGTGGCTTGTGCCTCTATGTCTTCTGCCAGCGTGGTGCTTAGTTGGTCTGTGCTGGTCAGTTTTTCAGCTGGCTTCCATGTCACTTCTCCAAGTTTTCCCGACACCAGAGGTACGTTCAGCACCATGCCTTTTACCTCGCATCCGGTAAAGGTGTTGTTTTGCTCCAGTTCTAGTTTCTCCAACTCGGTGGTGGTCACCACGAAGGAAACTGGTTCTGAAATGCAGTTCTCGCACTCGGTCACCACGTTGAAGGTGTTATGGTAGGGTTGCCCTAGTTTCGATGCTTTCACTGGCACTTCAAAGGTTGCAGCATCTGCCGGAATGGTCAGCGTTTCTGGCAATCCGCTCAGGTTGGCGTCATTACCGAGGCTTATTTTTATTTTTGCCTCTTTGTTCCCTTTCCTGTTTCTGCTGATGTGGAAGACGACCTTTCCGTCCTTACAGTCGGCAATCAGTTCGTTCCCGTTATTTTCGGTAACGAGTTCCGCTGTCATTTCCAGACATTCTTCTTTTTCCACAGTCACGGTGGCAGTGGCTGTTTGGCACCCTCTTTCGTCGGTAGCTGTAACATTAAAGGTTGCTTGTGCCTCTATGTCTTCAGCCAGTGTTGTGCTTAGTTGGTCTGTACTGCTCAATTTGTCTGCCGGTGCCCATGTCACTTTTCCGAGTTTCCCGGAAACCAATGGCACATTCAAAGCCATACCTTTCACCTCGCATCCGCTGAAGGTGTTGTCTTGTCCCAATTCCAGTTTTTCCAACTGTGTGGTGGTTATTTCAAGCGTTACTGGACCGTTGGTGCTGTTTTCACATTCAGCTGTCACGTTGAATGTGTTGCGGTATGGTGTGTCGCTATCTTTTGCCTTTACGGGAACTTCAAATGTGTTTTCTTCTTCGGGTATGGTTAGTTCCTCTGGCAAGCCCTCAAGGTTCATATCAGATGGATATGTCAACTTTATTTTTGTGGGACCAACTGCGTCTTTCCCTCTAGTTATATGGAAAACAACTTTGCCTTTGTTGCAGGCTGCTATTAAGTCGGAACTGCCATCCTCTGTTATGAGTTCTGTTGTTATCTCTACGGACTTATCGCATGGGTTTAGCACTAATGTACCCTCTGCTGTTTGGCAGCCGAAGACACTTTCTGCTGTAATTTTGAAGACTTGCTTGTTTTCCGGACAATTGATTGGGTGTACGGTAAAGTCGTCGCTTTCTTGGAGCAGATTGGCTGGTTCCCATTTTATCTTCCTTATAGGACCTGTATGCTCTACGCTCAGTTCTGTGGCGCAACATTCGGCTTTGATTGGCGTTATTGAAATGTTGCTCGACTTGAATATGTACGAGCGTATGGTGTCTCCTTGTGAAGATGAACATGAGTTCTCACTCTCTATTGCCATCACAATTTCCAAACTATCTTCTTCTATGTCGTGTAGCGGTTTCAACTCGAACACAACCGAATCTTGGTGGGCGGGTATGATTACTTCTTCAGGTATTTTCTGATAGTCAATACCATTTTTTGCCTTTCCTATATGGCTGATTTTTATTTTTGTAGGGGTGTCGCTGTCTTTTATCTGAAGGACAACTTCCCCGTTTGAACATTCGTTTGCGATTCCGTGGGCGTTTGCTCTTGAATATCTGGTCTTACTCGATACTCCGTTCGATTTGAAACTGCCTGCCTCCAGAAAAACCATCGATTGTAGGTTATAGTCCGATACATTTCCGACGGCCATTTTCAAATGGTATTTTCGGCAGGGAACCACCTTGCATTTGGCTGTCAGGGTGGTCGTAAAGCCACCTACTTTTATGGTGTTACAGTCCTCGTAAATCGGCTGGTTCTTATCGTTTTTCTGATAGTTCGGTATAAAGTACTCATAATTCTTGAATTGGTTTATGTTGTTGATTGATACATAGGTGTTGGTGTTCGGAACCTTGGCTATGTTCTCTTTTGTGTCTGTTGTTAGGTCGGTTATGATGAAGGCAAACGCATCGTTGTATTGTGTGCCGACGTAATCGGGGTATTCTTGTGATGCGAATACATAGTTGAAAGCGATGGAATCGTCTATCGTCGTAAAGTCGAATTCAAGAATGGCTGGCGCATTTACTTTCGCATTTGTCAGGTTTTGTAGTTCTTTGTCTTTTAGCTTGTTTTGCGTGTTTTTGTACAATAAGCCTTTGGCCAGTTTCTCGTAAAGAGCTGCTTTGCTGGCACTATATGGTACGGGCGGTGTGCTTATATAGTAACTATTGGCATGGCCTGTGAAGAGGTTCCCTTTTAAGTAATCTTTGACATCTTCAAGAACTTCTTGACCTACTGTGTAGTAGGCTGGGTTCCACGACTTTATAACGTTGTATATTGAATATGTGTTGTATTCTTCAGGACTATATACGCTAGTGTATGTACTCGTCAGGTTGTAATACGTCTGTCCTGACATGAAATATGGATTGTTATCCATTAAATCCATTAATGTATTGAACTCATCTTCTGAAAATGGGTATATACTGCTATATTCCTCTCCGTAGGTTTCAGAATATGTGTTATAATCTCTATAGTAAGAATAGTATATCCCATATTGTTCTATTGTCTTCTGGTATTGTTCTTTTAAGAAACCATTTATAAATTCGTTTAGTTCTTCTGCGTTCAATGTCTCATTACCGAATTGGAAGGCTAGGTTGTCTGATATCGTATTTGAAATGTTGTCGGTCGAGAGAATCAAACCTTTCTGTATGTTTAACATTCCGCACTCACTGCCGCTTTCATAGGTGGCTATTTGTTTGCCTATCCCTTTTTTTACAATTTTAGATCCGTTAAGGGTGGCATTCGATATTTCAACTCCTGATCCTATGAATTCGTCAAGCAATAGTTTTTCAACATTTTTCTCTTCCATGTTGTTGATTTTTATCTGGGCATGGATTGGGAAAAATGTCAGTATACCTATTAATACAGATATTTGTTTTGTCAGTTTCATGGTATTGATAGTGTTAAATAAGTGTTTGTTTTGTGGCGCATGTGTGTGTCTGTCTACGCCTCGTATGTGTCTTCTGTGTGTGCCCTATTTAGTTGTTTTTTTCCGTACGGTTGGTTTTGTGGAAGTGCTGCTTCCTTTTTTGCTCACTTTGTTGAAGTAAACCCCGTCAACAAAACTGCCCGTTTGTTTTGTACCGTTTGCATAAGTGAGTGTTCCCAGGCCGTTTGGTAAACCGTTTTTGAAACTTCCGGTGTACACGTTCCCGTTTTTATACCTCATGGTGCCGTTCCCACTTTCTTTCCCATCTTTGAAGTTGCCTTTATACACGTCTCCGTTTGAATAGGTCATGGTGCCGTTGCCGTTTTTTTTGTCGGCCTTGAACTGACCTGTGTATTTCGCTCCCGATGCCAGTGTCAGGGTGCCTGTCCCTTCTTTCATGCCGTTTACGAAACTGCCTGTATATGTTTGGCCGTCTTTAAACTTTATGGTGCCGTTCCCGTTTGGTGAACCGTCTACAAATTGGCCAGTATAGATTGTGCCTCCTCCAAAGTTGTACGTGCCGTTCCCGTTTTCGCAGTTCCCCTTTACGCATTGCGCATTCGCATTAGAAAGACAGATTGCAACTATTGAAATGATGGTAAGTTGTTTTAACATGGAATTGGTTTAATATGTTTCTGCCTACAAATATACAAAAAAGCCCTATTATTGCAATAGGGCTTTTTGATTTTCAGTTTCTTATCAGTTTATTTTCTTCAGTACAAAGCAACATCGCGACGGCAGATATACCTGTAGCCATTTTCTACCGGGTACGTCACTCTTCTGATTGTCGAGGGTGTAATGCGACACGTTTTCGTCTATCAGATTGAATCCGCCGTATTTGTTGTTGTCGCTGTTCAGTACAATTTTATATTCGCCTGGTTCCACTAGCATGCCGTAGTCGGTATACGACTTGTTGGGGTGGAAATTGAAAACGAATATCAAATCTCCTCGTTCGTAGGCTATAACCTGGTCATCGCCTTTTTCCCATAATACTGTTATTGGCAACTCGTTAAAGCGGTGCATACTTTTAACCAGGGCAATCATGTCTTTGTCCCAGTCGCCCAACCAACAATACTTCAAATCTTTGTTGTCTACCAAACTCCATTGCCGGCGGGCGTATTTATACGACCATCCATTCCCTTCCCTAGGGAAGTCAATCCATTCCGGATGTCCGAATTCGTTCCCCATAAAGTTGAGGTAACCTCCGTTTATAGAACTGATGGTGATTAGCCTTATCATCTTATGCAGGGCTATTGCCCGGTCTACCATATATGAACTAGGCATCAGTTTGCTCATATGCCAATACATATCTGCGTCTGCCAGCCGGAATATGATGGTTTTGTCGCCCACAAGTGCCTGGTCGTGACTCTCGGCATAGTTAATGGTCTTTTCTTCTGCGCGGTGGTTGGTCAGCATCCATAGCATCGACCCTGGTTTCCATTGCTCATCGGTCTGTTCCTTTATCAGTTTTATCCAGAAGTCGGGTGTGCCCATCGCCAGTCGGTAGTCGAAGCCGACACCTCCGTCTTCGTATTTTCCGGCAAGTCCCGGCATACCGCTGACGTCTTCTGCTATTGTAATCGCGTATGGGTTCGTCTGGTGAATTACTCTGTTGGCTAGGGTGAGGTAGCAAATGGCGTCGCCGTCTTGGTTCCCGTTAAAGTAGCAGTCGTAACCTCCATAGTCGCTGCCTAATCCGTGGTCGAGGAACATCATCGAGGTTACTCCGTCAAATCGGAATCCATCGAAATGGTATTCGTCTAACCAGTATTTGCAGTTCGACAACAAGAAGTGCAGCACTTCGTTTTTGCCATAGTTAAAGCAGAGCGAGTCCCACTGGTTGTGTTCTCTTCGCCATCCGTCGTGGAAATACTGGTAGGGTGTACCGTCCAGTAGTCCCAAGCCTTCCACTTGGTTCTTTACTGCATGCGAATGCACTATGTCCATAATCACGGCCATCCCCATTTGGTGTGCTGTGTCTATCAGCTCTTTTAGCTCTTCGGGAGTTCCAAAACGGCTCGATGCGGCAAAAAAACTGGATACGTGGTAGCCGAACGATCCATAATAAGGGTGCTCTTGTATGGCCATTATCTGTATGCAGTTGTAACCGTCGGCACTAATGCGCGGTAGCATGTTTTGGGTAAATTCTTTGTAAGTGTGCACGCATTCCTCTTCTCCCGCCATACCTATATGGGTCTCGTATATCAGCAGAGGGGAGGTGCTTGGCTTGAATTTGTTGACTTTGAATTTGTAGGGCTTTTCTGGTGCCCATACTTGTGCGCTGAATATCTTGGTCTGTTCGTCTTGTGTTACGCGTTGTGCCCATGCCGGTATACGTTCCCCGCAACCGCCGTCCCAGTGCACCATCATCTTATACAAGTCGCCGTGTTTCATGCATTTTTCTGGCACTACTAGCTCCCAAACCCCATTATCTTTCTTTTTCAACTGGTATTGGTCATCTTCCTTCCAGTTGTTGAAGTCTCCTATCAGGCCTATCGAGGTGGCATTGGGTGCCCATTCGCGGAAAACCCATTTTTTTGCCTCTTTGTGCATGCCGAAATAAAGATAGCCTGTCGCAAAGTCTGCTAGTTTCTGGGTCCCTCTTGTTAACTCTTGTTCTTTCCTTTGGGCATATTTGTATCGCTCGTATAGCTGGTTCTCGTATGGTTTCAGATATGGGTCTTTCTTGATCAGTTTAAGTTTGTCCATATTTATTTTATTTTTTTATTGTCGTTTATTGTGTTCTATTTCTGCAACTTATTTTATACGCACTTTCACGATGGCTTTTTTCGTCCGACCTTTCCCTATAATCGGCGAATGTGCGTCTTCGGGGAAGAAAATGACGAATTGGCCCGGCTTTACCTTGAATATGGTTTCTGGCAACTCGTTGTAGAAGGATATGTCTTTCCCTTCTCGCACTTCCCGTAAATCTTTGCATTCGCTGCGGGGCATCCATCCCATTTGCTCTGGTTGGGTTAGCGGAAGCTGGATGTCGATATATTCGTCGTGAACTTCCGGATATGCTTCGCTTGCCGGACGAAGTTCGGTCTCGTCAATGTTTATGTAGAAGTTCTCTTTCTCGTATGTTATGCGTCCTGCTGGTTTGCCGGCAAGGTCTTCGCTAGTAAGTATGCTGGCAATTTTTCCAAAGTCGGGATGCAGGTTTACGTATCTTCCGAAATTTTCTACTTTGTCTATTATCATATCCAATTCTTTGTTATTTTATCAAATGTATGAAAAAAAATGTAATGTTGTGCTTCTCTTTCTCCTTTTTGACTTAAAATGAAGCCTGCCATTGGGAAACTTCCTTCTTTCCTGCAAAAACATTCCCTTTTTCTGAAAGGCTATTTCTTCGTATTAAAAACCCCCGCCAGGCATGTGTTGACATACTTGACGGGGGCGAACAATTGTAATTAGTGTTTATTTTATAATGACTTTCTCTGCATATACTCCATTCTCGGTCTTTATTTTCAAAATGTAGAGTCCTGGGGTGACGCTGTTAAGGCGTATATCTTTGTCGTTTGATGTGAGGATGGCTCTGCCTTCACTGTTAGTCAGTTCCAACTTAATGACATTGTCGATTCCTGTTACTTTCAAATAGTCTGATGCTGGATTTGGAACTACTTTTATTTTTTCTGAAACGATGCTCATGGTGTTGGTGGCATCTTTTGGCTCGAATTTTATCCAGTCTATATCGAAGTAGCTTTCATCAACTACAAGCTTCAATATGTGTTTGCCTGACTTCAACTCGGTGGTAAGTCCGCTCACTTCTTTCATGTCGTCCCAGTCGCCTGTGTTGGTCGCTTTGGTCACATCGGTTATTGGCTCATCGTCAAGCTCAAGGTGGAAACTTGCGTTATCGTTGTCGGTCGACACTAGGGCCGACCATTCGTAAATACCAGCTTTCTCGATGTCGATGGTATATTCCAACCATTCTCCTTTTACGGTCCATCCGAGTTTGTATCCGCCGTTGAAAGCTTTTATGTCTACTTGTTCGTCTCGCATTTCTCCGCCGTTGTTCGCATTGTCGCTGTCGTAGAATGCAAATCCGTCGCCACCTACATCGAAGCGTTCCACTTCAATCGTTCCTGGTAGTTTCTGGACAATTCCTTCAAACGGACCTTGGGCTATTCGAACGTGAACGCTTACACCATTGGTCTCGAACTTTTCTCCTTTTGAGTTGGTCATAACTGCCTTGAAGGTGTAATCGCCTGGCTCAAGGTCGTTTACTTCCATTTCGTATGGCTCGTCTGTCGTGCTGCCAATTAATCTGTCGTCAAGGTAGAAATCGGCTTTCTGCATTCCGTTTTCTTTTGTTTCGGCTGTGAGGACGAGTGTGCTGTGGTCTTCTATTTCGGTGTCTGATGCCTTAAGTGTAATGTCTGCTGTTTTGAACTGCCAATGGTCGAATTCAAAATCTCCCGAGAATACGAAGAATAGGTCATGTTTGCCTACTACCGATGTGTTTAGCTTTGCGGTTACGTCTTGCAGTTTCCCCCCGGTGTTGGGAACTTCAAGGTAGCCTATACATTGGCCATCGACTTTGTCTATGCATATTTTTATGGCTTGTTTACCTTTCGCCGATACGCGTGCGCTGAAGACGCTGGCTCCTTCTGCAAAGTCAACTCCGGCCAAACCTATCCAGTCGCCTTTGTCGATGCTGGTTACCAACATGTTCGAACCTCCGTATTTGGTGTCTATTCCGCCCATCCACGCCATTGTTTCTGCTTCGGTTTGCTCGTATGGATTTAGCGAGCCAACTTGTTCGACTCCTTTTTCCGAGCCTTTCGATTTTGAGATTGTGGCGTTCTGTTCGTTTACATTGACGTAGTCGACGTGCGTTGAACGATAGTTCAGATTCTTTCCAGGACAGATGTTCATTGCATTCTGCAACAGGCGTGCATGGTAGGTCATATACCATTTGCCTTTGAATTTGAACATTGAGTGATGGTTGTTCCCTCCATTCTGGCCCGATAAGAAGGAACCTTGGTTCGCATAGGCCACTCCTGTATATTTGAATGTTCCCATCGGCTTGTCCGATGTCATGTAACAGATTTCGGCGTTGCTCATCGGATTGCCAGGACAATTCCAGTTTGAACAATAGCTATAGATGTATTTGCCTCCTATCTTGTTGATTCCTGCATCTTCAAACAGATATGGTGGATTTATTTGCGCTGGTGTCCCGTCTATGCTTGTAAAGTTTTTCCCCAGTTTCGCAACTCGGGCTGTGCCTGGGTCTGCGTTCTTCCCGTTTGGAACTCCACCTCCGAAATAAAGGTAGCCTGTGCCATCGTCGTCTACAAAAACGGCTGGGTCAAACAACCAAGTCACTGTGTTGCAGGTTGGGGTGTTTCTCGATACTAGCTCTCTGCCAACCGGGTCGGTCCACGGACCCCACGGACAGTTACTTGTTACAACGCCTATCCCGCTGCCGTTGTTGGCGAAATATAGGAAGAATTTCTCCTGACCGTCTATTTTCGCATGGCAGGCTGTTGGTGCCCATGAACACGATGCCCATTGGGCTGGGTTTCCTTTGCCTGCTACCTTCATTGTACCGTGGTCGGTCCAGTTGACCATATCTTTCGACGATACACAGTTTATGGTGTTAATTTTACTGTAGGTGTTCTCTATAAGCGAATTACCATTGTATTCAAGCACATCGTTGGTCATATAGATGTAGACTTCGTCGTCGTAGACCATTGCGCACGGATCGGCTCCAAAACGTTGTGTGAACAGCGGATTGTGGTTCGATTGGCTTTTGTAACCTTTGGTCGGTGTAACTCCTGCAAAGTAGCTCGATAGGTCTTGTGCACTGGTACTGGTCGTCAGAAGTGACGTTAGCGCCAATGCCAGAATGTTTTTGTAGTTAGTGCTTTTCATATATCTGAATTATAATTGGTCATTACGAGTTCGAACTTTCTTTTTTTCGTTGCGCAATTTACAATTTAACTGATTTCTGCCATTTGTCTTTTTTCTTCAATTGGTTGTAATAATCCGTATATAAGTTATTATCGGTGTCTGAGAGCCTGGATTTGCTTTTGTTGTAATTCTGTTACTGTAACATTTGTCTTTCTCTGGCAGTTATTGTTTAACTTTGTAGAAAATTCATAAATATGCCGTTTCATCCCTTCGAACCGTCTGTTAAGGCTCATTTGCCGTTACGCTTTACGTTCCCGTTCGCCTATTCTCCGCATCGGTTGTGTGTGGTGGCAGCTAATAAGGTGCAGGCCTATGTGGCGTTGCAGAGACAATGGAAGGAAGAATTACAGATGGGGAAGATGTTTGGTGTGCTGGTTGTTAAGGCGCCAAATGGTACTCTCGGATTCCTTGCTGCCTTTTCCGGTCAGATTGCTGGCTCGGCTACTCACGATTTCTTTGTACCGCCTGTTTTCGACTATTTGCAGCCTGATGGCTATTTCAAAAAACACGAGGCCGATATTTCGGTGGTCAATGAACGTATTGCCGATATTGAGAATGCTGATGAAAGGCGTTTGGCATTTGGGCGGCTTGCTGATTTGGTTTCTTGCGCCGAGGCTGAAATTGGGGCTTTTAAATTGCAGACGTCGGCCGATAAGCGACAGCGTGATGCGTTACGCAAAGAAAGTGTTCTTTCTGCCGAGCAAGAAGCTGAACTTATTCGTCAAAGCCAGTTTCAGAAGGCTGAACTTAAAAGATTGAAGGCGAAATGGAATGAGAAAATTCACGAGGCTAAGTTGGCGGTCGCTTTTTTTGATGACCAAATCAACCAACTCAAAAAACAGCGTGAGGTGATGTCTTTCCTGTTGCAGAACTGGCTTTTTAAAAAGTTTGTTTTCCTCAATGCTAGAGGGGAGAAAGCCGATTTGCTCCAAATTTTCGAGTCGTCTACGCAGCCTCTTCCTCCTTCGGGTGCGGGTGAGTGTTGCGCTCCCAAGTTGTTGCAATATGCTTATGTGAACGGCTATACGCCAATCTGTATGGCCGAATTTTGGTGGGGAAATTCTCCAAAACAAGAGGTCCGTCGGCATGGCGAATACTATCCGGCCTGTAAAAGCAAGTGTGAGCCTATTCTCCGCTTTATGCTGCAAGGGCTTTCTGTCGACGATAGTCCGGTCCTTGCCCGTGCTGTCGCCCAAAGTAGGGTGGAGGTCGTATATGAAGACGATTGGTACATCGTTGTCGACAAGCCGGCTGGTATGCTCTCTGTCCCAGGAAAAATCGATGCCAGTTCTTTGGTTGAACATCTGCTTAAACAGCGTGACGACTTGACGTCGTTGAACCTGATGGTTGTTCACCGCCTGGATATGGATACTTCTGGATTGCTCGTCATTGCCAAGTCGCTCGATGCCTTTAAGAAATTACAGTGTTTGTTCGAAACTCGACAAGTTCACAAACGGTATACGGCTCTATTGAGTGGACGCATACCATACCCGGTTCAGCCCCTGATTTACGAGTTTAATGGCCAACCGCATCCTGTGGGACGTGTTTCGCTGCCTTTGTGCCCCGATGTTACCGACCGCCCGCGGCAAATGGTGAGTTACGACTATGGTAAAGAGGCTGTGACTTTCTATGAGATTGTTGGTTATGAAGAGGGGTATACACGTGTTTCTTTCTTTCCTCAAACTGGCCGTACCCACCAGCTGCGTGTCCACGCTGCTCATTCTTCTGGCCTGAATACGCCTATTGTGGGTGACGATTTATATGGCAAGCCTGCTTCTCGTCTTTTCCTTCATGCTGCGGAACTTGTTTTTGTGCATCCGTTTACTCAGAAAACGGTCGTTTTTTGTAAGGAGGCTGACTTCTAGAGTGGCTGATTGTAAACTGTGCTCAGTGTCGACACTTTCTTATTCGTATTTACTGAAAGGCCACGCGTTCTTCAATTTGAAGTATTTCATTTTATTGCTTACGGAAATAAATCTTTACAGTATAGTTATAATAATTGTCGTTAGCACATAAAACCATTTCATTTTCGGTCCTCGACAGTATAGTGAATTCACTTTTCTCTGATATAATCTGTGCTACTGTTTTATTTTCATTAAAGGAAATGCAGTCTGAGTCTGCAAAGAAAGTTAGCTTTTTCTTTTTGATATAGTATGTGCCTTGTCGTTTGGTATCAACTTTATTGAATTTGAAATGAAGGTCATCAATAAACTGAATTTTGTATTTTAGAATTTTCTTTGTTGATTGCTTCCTGTCTTTCTCGCTAATTTTGTTTGTCCCATTGTCGTCCATTTCTACCTTATAGGCAGTCCAAGTACCGAATAAGGAGCTTGGCTCTAAATCATTCTTTTTTAGGAAGGCCTTCATATCCGTTTCTGACCATTGGGTGCGTACACCTGCGTAGCCAAAATAGGCTCCAGGAATGTAGGTTGGTTCATATCCATTTTTCTCACCTTCACCACCAACAGCAAAGCCTAGCATAAAGAGTTCCTGCGAGGCTAAAGGTCTTGATTCTAGTATGCCCATTATTTGAATCCATCCTATCTTCCCAATATTAATTTTACTAGCCTTATAGCCCATTGACGTTCCTTCCAGAAAATCGTAATTGTCTTTAAAGGTAAGTGTGTCGGCTGTGCTTTTGCCTGCGAAATAACCTTTTGCGAAAGAAATGCTGTCGGTTTTAGTATTCAATGCAACAATGGCTGGCTCATTGTTGGTTAGCCCTTTTGGACTGTATTGGGCAAGCTCTTTGTGGATGAAGTTTTGTTTTGTTTCGTTCATGAAACGGTCCATTTCTTTTGTGTCGTCTGACAACACCATATTGAAGACGGTAAGCACCATGTCGCCATAGCGGAATTTGTTGTCCGATGAATCCTGCTCGCCAAATTTATCATTGAGACTTTCAATCTGCTTTGCCATTTTTGTTGCAAAATCAAGGTGTTTGCCAAGTTCTTTTTCAACGGTGTCGCCTTTAACGGTAACATAAGTTAATACTATCTTGTAATCTGTTGGTTCTTCTGTTACATCATTGTCTTCATCTTCGTTATGGCCTTTCTGGTTAGTTCCATTAGTGTTGTTATCCTCTATTTCTTCCATTCTACTGCCTATAAATAGTTTGCAGTCGGGCAAAAGTAAATTCATCAAATCAACACTGTCTTTTCTCTTCTTATTGTCGATGATGGCATTAACAATAATTAACACTTCTGTTTTGTGCTCTTGCACTGTAGGCGAGGCTATCTGTTTATCGTTTCTTAAACGGTTGTAGCAATCCATCAAAAAGACGCTGTCATCAGCCGTTTTCATTTCCAAATGACTGAAAGCATCGTGGGAAGCTGCATTTGCAGTAAATGAGAAGATTGAGATGATGGTAATAAGTAGCAAGTTAAACTTAACGGATACGATTTTAAAAAGACGATTAAGCATATTTATTTACAGATGTTTAAGGTAAAGATATTACATTCGTAGTATATTTCAAAATCTACAGTAAACTTCCTTTTCGCAATCATGAAGAAATCAATGGTCTGTAATGACATTAATACTGGTATTCAGATAAATTAGTTAGTAAAAGCAGGAGGTGATCTAACAATCAAAAAAGCGAAGCACTTTGTGCCTCGCTTTTCTGTTATAGGGTAGTGGTCAATTAGTATGCTCTTGCGAAAAGAACACGGCATTTTGAAGGTTTGCCGGTTACCATACACTTACCTGGTTCCTTGTCTCCGTCAACATAGCTGTCGAAAGGAATGCAGCGGATGGTTGCCTTTGTTTCTTCCTTAATCTTGGCTTCTGTTTCTGCGGTGCCGTCCCAGTGTGCAAGTATAAATCCGCCCTTTTCAATTTCCTGTTTGAACTCTTCGTAGGTGTCAACAGTTTTGATGTTCTGCTTGCGGTAGTCAACAGCCTTCTGGAAGATGTTCTTCTGGATGTCTGCCAACAAGTCCTTAATGTATGTTGCAATGCCATCCAGGCTCTTTGTCTCCTTGGTGAGGGTGTCGCGGCGTGCAACTTCAATGGTACCGTTCTCCATATCGCGTGCGCCCATTGCCAAACGGACTGGTACACCCTTCAATTCATATTCAGCGAACTTCCATCCTGGCTTCTTCGTGTCAGCGTCGTCGTATTTAACGCTGATGCCCAACTGCTTCAACTCGGCAATTACTGGAGCCAGTTTTTCTGAAATCTGCTTCAACTGTTCTTCGCCCTTGAAGATAGGAACGATAACAACCTGGATTGGAGCCAGGTTAGGAGGCAATACCAAACCGTTGTCGTCGCTATGTGCCATGATGAGCGCGCCAATCAGGCGGGTTGATACACCCCATGAGGTTGCCCAAACATATTCGAGTTCTCCGTTGCGGTTCTGGAACTGGGCGCCGAATGCTTTTGCAAAATTCTGACCCAAGAAGTGTGAAGTTCCGCTCTGCAATGCTTTACCATCCTGCATAAGCGCTTCAATGGTATAGGTGTCTACTGCACCTGCAAAACGTTCGGTTTCACTCTTTACACCCTTTACAACTGGCACTGCCATTACGTTTTCGGCAAAATCGGCATAAACGTTCAGCATACGCTGTGCTTCTGCCTCTGCCTCTTCGTAGGTTTCGTGCGCGGTGTGTCCTTCCTGCCACAGGAATTCGGCGGTGCGGAGGAACGGACGGGTTCTCATTTCCCAGCGCATTACGTTGGCCCACTGGTTACAAAGAATTGGTAGGTCTCTCCAACTTTTGATCCAGTTCTTATAGGTGTTCCAAATTATAGTCTCTGAAGTCGGACGTACAATTAGTTCCTCTTCCAGTTTCGCTTCTGGGTCTACTACTACGGCGTTTCCTTCGTCGTTTACTTTCAGGCGGTAGTGGGTTACTACTGCACATTCTTTTGCGAAGCCTTCCACATGTTTTGCTTCACGGCTCAAGAACGATTTCGGAATCAGCAACGGGAAGTAGGCGTTTACATGACCGGTCTCTTTGAATCGGCGGTCCAACTCCTGTTGCATCTTTTCCCATATTGAGTAGCCATAGGGTTTAATGACCATACAGCCCCTTACTGCTGACTGCTCTGCAAGGTCAGCCTTTACTACCAAGTCGTTATACCACTGCGAGTAGTTCTCGGCACGTGGTGTTAGTTCTTTTGCCATGTTTTATTGTATACTTGTTCTTTTCTGCAAATTTACACATTTTTAAGTCTTGTTTCCTAAAAATAGGGGGACTTATTAGTCCCCCTATTTTTAGTATGATATTATTTAGTTGCCTGTGTTGTTACCTCTCCCTTCGCTGTTGGGTTAATTACGGTCTATCATTTCTATGACCGTTGCTTCGCCCGGACGAGGTGCGTCGAGAGATACGACTTTCCCGTTACGGTCTATCATTAGGAAACGTGGTATGCCAACTATGCTGTAATGTTTACAGAATTCCGACTCAAGGGCTCCTATGACGTGGTATTGTTTCCAGTTGCTTTTGGTCTCAGTGCTCTTTATGGCCTGTTTCCAGCGTTCTGCATCCTGGTCAATGGAAATGGAAACGAGAAGCACATTAGGGTCATCTTTGTAGTGATCGGCGAGTGTTGCCATTTTTGGAATCTCTAGTTTGCACGGTCCGCACCATGTGGCCCATACGTCTATGTAGATAAGTTTGCCGCGTAGTTGCGACAGCTTGATTTTGTTGCCTGACTCGTCTTCCATTTCAAAGTCTGGGGCCAGCTTGCCTGCCACGTTGCGTTTGGCCTCTTCGTAGCTGTTTTTTACAAAGTCTGGTATGTCGTTCTCATGACCGGCATACAGTTTTTTGTAGGTGTTGTATATTTCATCTGTGTTTACTGGTGCTGTTGCCAACACTTTAACTATGTGCTCGTTTGCGCAGGCGAAGTAGATCTCTTTGTTCGAAAAATGGCGTGGCAGTTCTTTTATGAACTCTATGTCGTAGTCGTTTTTGCCCGATTGCTTTATCAATTTGTAGTCGCGGGCAACATGACTGCTTGCTATGTTCATGTCGTTGTTGTAATCCTGACTTTTCCACCATGTCGAAAAGTCCTTGTCTTCTGTGGTTTCAACATCGGCATAACGCATCAACTCGTAGGTGTATTTCTTTTCCCATTCTGCCGCTTTCGCTGACTTGAACATCTTGTCTTTCAAAAGGGCTAGGTCTGACAGCATTTTGTCTATGTCGTTGCGTAAACCTTGTTGGAAGGATGCGAATGTCATTTTCTTCAATTCGTCGTCGCCATATTTTTCTCCAATCAGGTTGTTGTAGTCATGACTCTGCATAAAGGTGAAGACTTCTTTATTGTCGCCGGTGTAAGTAACGTCAGCAACATATTCCTCGCCTTGTGTGGCTCTCAAACTTATGCCCATTTGGGCATTGCTGTTCTTGGTCGCATAGAACTTGAATTGTACCTGTGGCTGTTCTATGGTAAAAATCAGCTCTGTCGGATATTGAACTGCAAACGCGGTCTTGAAACTACCATCTGCCGCCATGCTCAACGTGTCGTCTGGTAGGTTCCCTTGTGGATCTACTATTATTACGTTGCTGCCATACTTGTAGCCTTCTATCTTTCCACTCAAGTGGGCGAGACCGTCTTTTTTGGCGAATGCTTCAAGTGGTAATATAAGTAGACAGAGTATTATTGTTTTCAGTAATCTCATATACAAATTAGTTTAAATGTTAGTGTGATAACATGTTTTGGCTATTCTTTTTTGCAAAAATAATTTTTTTCGGACTTATTCCCAATCGTATATTTCTGTAAAAGTGTTCATTTTATGAATAAAACTGTCAAAAAATTCCGTTGTTCCCTAATGCTTTAGGAACTTGTTTATCAAATCTGGTATCCATGCTTCCGAATTTTTTACTAAATAGGTGTTAATTCCTACACTCTCGGCTCCTTTTGTGTTTTGTTCTCTGTCGTCTATAAATAAGGTCTCTTCTGCTTTCATATCACCGTCTTTCAGCATGTGCTCATATATTGCTCTATCTGGTTTTTCCAACCCAATTTCATAACTGACGTATATTTTTTTGAAATAAGTATGGAATGGACGTCCTTCGGGTGCGAATTGGTCTCCGTTAATGTAGCTCATCATAAACGGATTGTTGTTTGTCAGTATATACAGGTTGTAGCCTTCTTTTTCCCAGAGGTATAGTTGATGTAACAACCCGGGCGTAAGGTGGTGGAAAAATCCCCACCATGCGTAGGCTACCTCTTCGAATGTAATGTTTTTGCCACACAGTAGACTTATGGCTGACAAAAAATCTTCAATGCCGATTTTGCCGTTCTCTATTTCACCGAATATGCCTTTCCAGTTCTTTCCTTCTTCAAAATATGTTTCTGCTTTGGTTAGGCCGAGTGCCTCAAAACGTCTTATCGCTTCGTTGTGCTGGCTGACACTTAAGACGCCTCCCCAATCAAATACCAGATTTTTCAACATGAATCTATAGTTTTCGATTAAATATAGCTGTTCTTTAATTTATTCCGATGCAAATATACAACTTTATTGTTGTGTTTTTTGTAATAATAGTTTTCTTTTTAAACGACTTGTGGTAATTTTGCATATAACAAAAAAGCGATGTTCACACATCGCTTTTTCTTGAACCTAATAAACTAAGAATTCAAACTAATTACTTTAAATAAACACGAAATTAAACTACAATTCTTTTTATATACAAATAAACTACATTTTCAATTCAAACATTACTTCCTTGTTGACACAACAAAATTACTACTTCGAATACCTTTGTAATTGCATTAATCTATCAATCTTGTTTGCATTTTTCTGTCAAGCCTTTTTGTCGTTTTGTAATGTGTTGAATTATTGTGCGTTGTTGTTCTTTTGGATATTTTTGTCCGATTTTATCCTATCTTTTACCTCGTCTTCCCTCTTTAGAAAATTGATATATTTATGTTCTTCTTTAATGCCGTTTTCCGCTACTTTCCACGTCTGATAAAATAATCCAAGTTTAGGGACTCTGTTATTTCCTTGTGTTAAATATGTACAGATTCAGATGGCTGCAATTGTTGTTTTGTTTGTTCCCCAGTGGGCTTGACATCTTATCTTTCCCCATGAAATGGCAGCTGTTGTTTTTGCTGACGGATGTAAGCCCGATGGACATGAACTTGCGGTTTCGTTCTTTTAGTGTAAAATGACCGACAACATGAATTGTGTGAATCGATGTTTTTCTAGTGCTTCTTGCATTTCTGTGTAGCTTTTGCTTCTGGATGCTCCTGTTTTGTAGGTCTCGAAGAGTTGGCAATGTAATACAAATAAATACTTCAAATCTGTTTTTTTGAGACTTCTTACAGCCCTCTCTGTATTGATTTGAATCTGATTCAAGATTTTCTCTGTATAGTCATACTCTTGTATGCCCAGTTGCTCGTGTTCTTTAAGTACTAGTTTTGTAATATAGTATGAATCTAAACATTTTGGATTTGATTTTGTTTGATGGGTGATACTCGATTTGTTCGCTTTCCGGTAGCAATACACGTATTTACTGATTGTCGCAATTCTTTCGCATTGGGGGAGTATCAAGAAATTACACATGGTGTCTTCATACCAATATCCCTCAGGAAACTGTAAATGAGAGAATAGGTGGTTTTTGTATAATTTCCCCCATGCAAAGCCCGGCAACTCGTTTGGTTTTGCTTCCGACGATTCTGAAAGGTCTGAGCCTGGAATGTATTTTTTCACGTCTTTCTTAAATCTCTTATAATTGCCTTGGACTACGTCGGCTTCTGTCGCGTAAGCTTTGTTTAGCAGTGCTTCTATTGCTCCGTCGTCAAGGATGTCATCCGAGTCTACAAATGTGACATAATCTGCTTTTATTGTTTTCAACGCTGCATTCCTGGCTCCAGACAAACCTCTATTCTTTTGGTCGATCAGAATCACACGTTTCTCGTTTTCATACTTCTTAAGTACCTGTCTGGTTTTATCGGTGGAGCCGTCGTTAACTATATATACGGTGAACTCGTATTTCGTTTTTTGGCTCAGTACCGAGTCTACACATTCCTCTACATATTTTTCTACGTTATAGGCTGGAATTATTATCTGTAGATTATATTTCGGTTTTTCTTCAATGTCGTTAATACACATTGAAGAGCCTGATGGGTCTTGCCTTAGCATGCTGAGCCTGTCTTGGGCTGTCGCGACAATTGCATCGTTTATTTCTATACTTTTCTTTGTAAATGGAGTCAGACAGTTTAATACTGCCTTGTTTACTCCAATTTCTTTAAGAAGTTTTATGAAAAGGTGTGAAATTTTCATTAATCAATAATTATGAACGGGATTTCTGGTGCTAAATCAAAAAGTGAAATAGTGTGATTTGGAGTTTTAATGGTGGTTTACTCCTATCTGTTATGAACTTTTCCTATCTTTTTTCTCGTCCAGTGTTTCAGCACTCCGTGCTCGTTTATTTTAAGGTTGTCGATGAATCGTCCGATTTTAGAAATCATCTTATCCGGATTCTTTCTTAGTTTTAATATCCAATTGGTATAGGCTTCGAATCGGTCTGGATGGTTGTTCTTTATGTTGTTAAAGTAGAAATATACACCCCAGACTAAAGTTGCACAAAATGCCAGGACAATCAGGGTGTGCTCTGTTACGCCTAAATTAAAACTGAACAGGAAGAACCAGAATGCCTCTATGATTATTGCCATAAACAAGATGATCAATGTGATCAGCATATGGGGGAGCTTCAGCGATACAAAAATGTGGTGCAAATGTGTTTTGTCTGCTTTGAAGGGTGATCCTCCTGCTTTTATCCGCATGGTCATTACGCGTAATGTGTCGAAAATTGGAACGGCGAATATGGCTACCATTAGGCTGACGTTTTTACTGCCAATTAGCGCATCTTTTTCGTGAAGGATCCGGCAACTGAATATATAGGCTAACATTCCCATTACCAGTGAACCGCTGTCGCCAATGAACATTTTGTATTTGTGCGAAAACACATTACAGAAGAAGAACGGAATGAGAGAACCTAAAAATGTGAATGCCAGTGCTGCGTATACTATATCGTGGTGTATTAAAAAGTAACTTCCGCAGAATCCGCAGGTACAGATGCCGATACCGCTGCTTAGACCGTCTACGCCATCTATCATATTCAGTGCGTTCATTAATCCTACGCCTGTCAGCAAGCTTATCAATAGACTGGCTGACAGAGGAAGGTCATATATATCAAATACACCGTTTAGTGTGTCTATCCTGTATGAATCTGAAGCGAACAACACGATTATTATCAGGGCCTGGTAAATAAATTTCTTTGTTGGGCTTATGTCGGTCAAGTCGTCCAGTAGCCCTACAAAGAATATTATGGAAATGGCGGCTACTGCCATAAACAGGTCTTCTGTCGGTTGGAATATGTTGATGACTGTTGCGCTTGATATCGCTGCCATGTATACACTTATTCCGCCTATTACGGGAACTGGTTTTGTTTGTAGCTTTCTTGTACCCGGACTGTCTAGTATCCTTTTTTTGTATGCTAACAATACTAGTGTCGGATTAAATCTGATTGCGAATAAACAGGCAAAAAACGCACAACTGATGCATATTATTAAATGAGGTGTCATTTTTTGATAATTTATAGATTAGATTTGATTTAAATATTGTGTGCAACTTTCTTCTATCGTGATTTTCCTATACTTGTAAAATTTCTTTACGAGTATTTGGGTTATTAGGAAAAACGTGGCCAGTAGGTAGTTGATTCCTTCATGGTCGTGAAACAGTTTGTAAAAGGAACTCAGTTTGCCCGTTTTTTTCCTTGATATACCTCCTTCTCTTATCCGGTACAACCCCAGACACTTATCCATTCCCATTGCGTTCTTTATTTGTGGCATTACTTTCAGAAACAGGCCATGGTCGTTGCAGTTCTTTAATACCGGTCCGTATATTTTATCCGATAAGTCCTGTTTATATATAACTGTCAGACAGCCGGTCCAACAGTGGAATAACAACCTGTTGTAGGTAAGATGTTTGATCGCTTTTGCCTGTATCAACATACTTTCCCCTTTTTTGTTGATATGTTCGTAGCGGGCATAACAGAAATCGCAATTGTTGGTTTGCATAAACTTTATTTGTTCCTCCAGTTTGGTCGGAATCCACAGGTCGTCACTGTCTAGAAATGACAAATAGGTCCCTTGGGAACGGCGGATGGCGTTATTCCGCGAGTTTGCGGCTCCAACGTTGCTCTTGTTTGACTCCACTTTGATTCTTGAGTCTTTTTGGGCATAACTCTGGGCTATCTCTAATGAACCGTCAGTGGAACAGTCATCCTGTATAAGCATTTCCCAATTCTGGTATGTTTGTGCTATTACGCTCTCTATTGTTTGTGCTATGTACGTGGCACAATTGTAATTGGGTGTAATAATCGATATAAGTGGTTCTTTATCCATTCAGTAATTTTTCTATTGTTCGAATAACTGTTTTCGACGAATACTGGGCCGCTTTCTTTAAGCAACTCTCCCGCATTTCGTCTAATACATTCGGTGTTTCTGCTATTTGCTCTAACAGCTCTACCAGTTTCTCTTTCTTGAATTGCTCATACCCCAACCCTGTTTCTCCTTCGTCTACAAAATCGGAGTAACTGTGCCATTTTGCAGAAATAACTGGTAAACCTGCCGAGTATGCGTCTATTATTGTTCCTGGATGTCCTTCTCCTTCATATTTGGTGGGAAACAAAAGCGCATCATACTTTCTTAATGTCTCTGTACTTTTTTCTGCGTCTACACACCCACAGTATTTTATATAGTCGGGGAGTGTTTCTCTCAAAGAATTAAAACGTTCTGTGTAACTCGTGTCAATTGGCCCGTACATGTCGAGCGTATATATGACTTCCTGCTTTTTTTCGTTTATTTCTCGAATGGCGTCGATCCCGTCTTCTATTCCCTTCTTTTCTATTATTCGTGAAAAAATACACAAGTGGATTGGTGTCGACGACTTGTGCAAGTCTTTGGACTCGAGAATGGTGAGTTCTTTGAAGTTTGGAACTATGGTTAAATTCTCTATGCCTTGTTCCTTCAATTCGTTTCTCATTACAGACGTTTCTACCCAAATGCCATCAAAACGCTTTAAAGTGCAACGCAATAGTGGACGATTCCTGATGAATCGGGCTAGCCAGCCTCCTATGACGTCGTAATATAGTTTTGTTCCTTTTTTCCGGAATAATACGCAGAGGAATGGAAATACTTTTAGTGCTCCATAGGCGGGGAGGATGATCACGTTCTCACTATTTCGGCAGGCTTTGAAATAAGACCAAAGGAAGGTCAAGGGGTGTTTTGTACAGCCCTGCATATCTACTTCATTGATGAATTCACGGCCGTAACAGCCCTGCAAAGCCTTTGTCAGTTGCTGTGTTTTAACTGTCTGGCCGTCATGCAAAGGCTTCTGTTTTGCATGATAGCCTATTACGGAAACCTTATACATATTAATCCATTATTTTTTGTATGGCCTTTAAAATAAAGGCTTTCTTTTTATTCCACCCCGATTCGCCATATTTACTCCATTTGTCGGCATAGTTTTTAAATGCTTCCTTTTGGGTCAGCGCATACATTGCGCGGAGTTGGTTGATGTGCAGATGGTGGTAGAAGGGCGATGCCAGCATGCCTTCGTTATTGTACAGGCTCCAGAAGCCGTTGTCATATTCGGGCAGTTTTTTTACCATTGCAGCAAGCGAGTGCTCGTATTGTTGCTTGCTTTCTTCGTCCTCTGGAAATAGCTTGCAATAGTCTAGCAATCCCCACAACGAGAATATCCATCCGTTCAAGACGAGTGGCTTGTCTACATATTCCATTAGCAACAACTCTTCTCCATTTTGTTTTGCTACTCCTCCTTCTTCTATTGGCTTCACCAGGAATTTCTTTGCCTTCTCTATGGAGGACAGATACTTCCCGTCTTTTGTCGTTGTATATAGCCGGGCCAATAACGATATGCCTTCTCCTTGAGCCATCGATGAATAAGCCCCTGCTCCGAAACAGTCCCAACTCCCATCTGCGTGTTGGTGGTTCAATGCCCATTCTCCACAGCATTTGGCATCTTCAAGGAATGTTTCTTTTTGTTCCATCAAATAGAGGTCGTAACAGGCCAGGCCATATTGGAATATTCCTATTGCGAACTCTACCATTTCTCCTTTCTCGTTTGGGTAGAGCGGTATCGTCCCATGTTCTACACCATAGAGGGTGACTTTCTCTGTCAGGTTGTTGTAATAACCTTTTATGGATTCTACTGAATAGCACTTGCCTTCGTCCTGACATACGTGCAAATTGCTTTTACCCATTATCATTTTGGTCCACTTCCCGATTCTGTAGAGTGATATTGACATCGTGCTTAATGTTTTACTAATGTTTGGTAATAATTTACATATTCCCTTGCCATCTGGTCTGACGTGTATAGTTTTGAACTTTCTAATGCGGCTTCGCCTAACCGCTTTCTCAGTCCTTCATCGTCTGCCAACTCGTTTAGTGCTTTGACAAGGTCTGCTGCTTCAGGTTTTATCAATATACCGTTCTTCCTGTTAGTTATGATGTCGGGAATTCCGCCTACGTTTGATGCTATTATCGGCATGCCGGCTGCCATTGCCTCTATGATGGTTATGGGCATGCCTTCGAATAATGAGGGAAGGATGAATACGTCATATTCGTGAAAATGACTGGTTACTTCACCAACTGCGCCTTTGAACAAGATGCTGTCTGTTAAGTTGTCGTTTTTTACCTTTTCCTTTATTTTTTCGAATTTCACTCCTTCTCCGAAAAATGTTAGTGTTGATTTCGGATGGTGTTGGTGGAATTTTGCAAAGGAATCTACGATTGTCTCGTGGTTCTTTGCTTCTGCAAATCTCCCTATATGAAGTATCTTGAATGCATCAGCATCTGCCTTATAATCGTTTTTAATCGGGTGGATGTTGTCCGTATTCACTCCGTTCATGATGATAGGTAGGTCCTTTATCCCGATGTATTCGTCAATGATGGTTTCCTTAATCTTTTTTGTCAATGCCACAGGGTAGCATTTCGAAATAAGGAACAGAAAGTTGTTTATTTTCCGGTATATGAAGTTCAACTCTTTTTTTGCCTCGTTATGGACGGTATGCACTATCGGTGCCTTTACCGATGCGAGCATGCGTGCCAACAATGTGTAAAAGAGTATGTAGCGGTGGGTATGTATAACTTCGGGTTGAAAGGATGCAATCACTTCCTTCAACCTTCCAATAACTGGCAGGTCAATACCTCCCTTCTTATTGAGATATGTGATTTCTACACCGTTTTTTTCCAGGTTGTCTGTAATTGCAGAATGATAGTCGTAAAAACTTACGACTTTGACGGTATGTCCGGCTTTTCGCAGGCTGAGTATTAAGTCTTCTGCCATACGTTCCGCTCCAGCCAATCCGAATTCTGGCATAATTTGTAGTATTCTCATTTTTCTGTTCTTTTATTGCAGGCAAATTTTTACGATACTCTTCATTCGTGTGATAAATGGCACCTTGGTAAGTCCTATGGTGGCGGTTATCCGCGATAGTTTACTCTTTTTTTTCCCTAGTTCCCTAATTTTATCGAACTCTTTACGACGTTCTGGAATGAATTCCTTCCCATATCTCTTTTCTATGGCATCCATAAGCAGAAAACGGTCTGTTGAAAAGATGTTTGGGTATAAGTCGTTCTTGTTGTTTTTACCTCCTATCACGTTGTCACTGTGGTGTCGGTAATACATCAGTGGTGTTCCAATGTTTTCCCACTCTCCTGTCATTCCGGCAATCATGCCTAGGTAGCCGTCATATAAGGCTCCTTTTGGTACTTCCATCGGTATGGCTTTGTTCAGTAACAATCGGTTGAAAATGGTGCAGCAGCCTTGTGTGTTGTTGCCATAAAGCATTTGCAACCACGTCATTCTTGGCCTTGTGTTGTCCCTTATCACCTTCCCGTCTTTGTAATCCATCGTGGTGGAGCTGACCAACACGGGTTTTGTGCAATCGTGTTTTCTTATGGCCTTTAGCATTGTTTCCACTTTGTTGGGCATCCAAATGTCGTCTTGGTCGCAAATCATAATGTAGTCGCCTGTCGTGTTCTTTAAGGCGTTCTCGAAATTCTTGTTGAATCCTAAATTATGCTCGTTAACCACATATTTTAAACCTTTTGTGCGGTGGTATTCTTCAAGAATATCTACTGTCCCGTCATTTGAACAGTCGTCCGATACAATAATCTCATCGGGTTGTACTGTCTGACTGTATAGGCTGTCCAATTGTTCGCACAAAAATCTTGCTCCGTTATATGTGGCTATTGCAATCGAAACTTTATCCATTTTTCTTGCTGATTTTTTGCCATAATGCTACTACAAATTCATTCTTTAAATAAAATTGTAGTAATAATGTGTATATTATTGTAATTGTCCCAGTTGCTATGATTGTTGGCCATGCTGCCCACTCCGACATTCGGCTTGTCAGAAGCAGGATGGCTAGTAAAGGTATGTTGTAAAGGATACTGTTTAGCAATTTCTTGTAAGGAAATTTCATGGAATAGTATTTTGTTACCCAATACTGGGAACTTATCAAGATGATGAGTTCCGATGCTAGCCATGCAATTGCTGAACCTGTACTTTTAAACTCTTTGACCAAAAGTATGTTAAGCCCGAAGCCAACTATAGCTCCCAAGGTTGAATTGATGATGATCTCTTTGTCTTTTTTCATTGGATTTAAGGTTTGGAATATGAGTATCTGTTCCAAACCTATCACTACAATCAGTGGTGTTATTATCATAGTGGGTAGTATGGCCCCTTCATAACCTTCTCCTGCTAGTATTAGCACAATTTGGGTGGCGTAGATTATGATGTACAGCACCACGGGCACTGCAAATGTGAATAGGAGGTTTTGCGACTTCGATATATAGGCTTTAAATTCTGAAAACTTCCCTTCTGCCAGTAGGCTAGTCATTCGCGGCATCATTACTCCTGTAAATGCGGTAAATATGGCTATAATGATAAAGAAGAGTTTGGTCGCCGTTGTGTAGTAGCCTACTTCTTCGTCGGTACTGGTCCATCCCAAATAGGTGATGTTGAATGAGGTGTACATTGATGTGATGAAGAAATAGAACCCGTATACCAGCATGGGCTTCCAGTATGGGGCAAAACTTACTCTTTTTAATGAAAAGTCTGCATAGTTTTTGGTGTGTACAATATTGAATACGGAATTCACTGCTATCATTAGCATAGTCAGTGTGTAATAGACGATTGTGTCATCTTTCGTTCTGACAAATACGAATATCCCAACCACATAGAGTAGTTTCACTAACATTGTGCGGATGGTGATGTATTTGAATTCTTCCAAGCCTTTGTAAAACCATTCTGCTAATAGGGTAGTGCTGATAATTTTAAAAACACCAATAAAGAGGTATTCCCTATACGCTGCCAGTTTGGGTAGCAATAGGGTTGCTGCTATTAGTGTCGCCGTCATAACGGTGGTCGTTATCAGGTTGAATGTGAGTAACGATGAGAATATCTCTGTCAGGTCTTGCCTCGACCCTTTCTTTTCTGCTACTGTGCGAATTCCTACGATATTAACGCCTAGAAGCGAGAACAAAATAAAATAGTTTACAATACTGTCAACATATCCGCATATTCCCAAATTCGATACTCCCAGTATGCGTGTCACGTATGGGAATGTCAATAGTGGAAATATATAATTGGCAGTTGTCAGTAATGTACTATATAGAAAGTTTTTCTTTATGCTTGGTGACATTTTTGAGGGTTAATGACGCGTGAATTGAATTGTTTTGGATGTGTTCTCAACTATAATAAGGAAAATGTATGCTAATAGGAAACTTATTATGGCGTAATTCTCTTTAAATGAGTAATAAAATAAGTACATCGAGCCCTGCAGGGTCACGCACGTGACAAGATACAGCAGAAATAGCTGGTGGCTGTATACCTTCTCTCTGTCGGTATGGGTGGCGAAGATGATTAACAGCGTCAGTATCAATAGGGCGACAAAAGGTGTAACGACACCAAAGTCTAGTACAAAGTCGCCTACGTGGGTTGAAAACACTTCGTCCCCTATTTCCATTGCTGCGTGTACTTCTCTTGTCTCGTTCACGTCTTCAGGTACATTGCTGTATCCTAACCAGCGTTTAAACAGGTTGCATGTCCTGTCGCCTTCCCTGGTAAGTTCGGTCCCGTAGCAGTATAGGTTGAAATTCAGGGGCGCTTGCCCGGCATACCTGATCACTTCGCCCGATGTCCCGGCATCTCGTTCTCCAAAACGGCTAACTGTCAGGGCTAGGAAGGGGATTAGAGTTATGCCTAGCACTATAAAGCATATTTTATAAAAAAAACGTTTTATGTTCTTTCCCCAGAACGGATAGAAAAAGGTTGCCGCTGCCAGTATGGTGAATACCTTCATTATGGTCATTGTTCTCAGTCCTGAGGCTATCGGTGCCAATAGTTCGAAAAGGATGATGGTGGACAGTATAATGAAGTACCATTTCGATATCTGTGATGAACAGTACATCAAAAAGGTCAGGAATACGAATGTCTCGAAAAAGCAGTTGTGGAATGCTGAAAAGGCTCCGAATATGGGTGAATGGTAGGCTGCTTCGCTTTCGTGGCTTTCCGCATACATTTCGGCTCCTGCCGTACTGTCGCTCATTAAACGGGTTAATCCTTCCTGTACATTGCTGAAACTTTGAGGAAGCACTACAATGCTTACTATCAAATAGATGTATAGAAAGTATTTTATCGATTCAAACGATGGACTTATTAATGTCTGGGGTCTTGTCGCATCATATTTTATTACCGGGATTATTGATATTATGACAAATAGGAACAAGTAGATAAATGGCGCTATTGTCAAGCCCTGGTAGTTCGGTTCGAAGAAGGGGTTGTCCATCAACCTGTAGGCTAACACTGCGAAAAATGTGTAGGTTGAGACTATGACATTTGTCGTTGAACCAAATTTACAGATCTTTGACAATACAAGAAACGCTAGTAACCATAGTCCAATGTATGTGAATATGCTATAGTAATCTTGTTCCATCTGGTTTGTTAATCTGTCTTTTTAAATTCCCTTTTTCTGATTTGTCAATCTAACCGTACACATATTGGTTCCCTGATTTCTTTTCTAGATGACGCACTGTCGCATTTAGTAGAAGTACCATTGAACCGTATTTTTTTGTGTCGTAAAAATTCTGAACAGATGGCAGCATTTTCTTGTCGAACATCCTGACGCGCACTACAAACAGAGTCAAATCGGCTAAAGGGGCAATTATGCTGGTATCTGCTATCATCTCTACTGGCGGACAGTTGAGGATGATGTAGTCGTAATTGTCTCTAAGTTGGGCTAACAATTGTTCCAGTTTCGAAACTCTCAACAACTCGTTCGGGTTGCTTGGTAGCTCTCCTACTGGCAATAAATGCAGATTGGAATCGTTCTCGATGCGTTCCATCAGGTCTTGCACTTTTGAGGTTTCGCCCTTTAGGAACGAACTCAGTCCTTGTTTCGCCTGGCTGAATTTCTTGCTCAGGTTGGCTCTTCTTAAATCTATGTCAACCATTGCAACTCTGTATCCTAATAGAGACAGCGATTTCGCTGTGTTTACGCTTGTAAAGGTTTTCCCACTGCCTATGTTGGCGCTGGTAACAGCGAGCACCTTGCTCCCGTCTTGCCCTCCTACTGCTTTCTCGATATTGGTGCGCACAATGCGGAATGCCTCGTTTATGTTGTCCCGGCAATCTGCTTCCACCACAATTTCTTTCGATTTCTTCTTGTGCTTCAACAGTGGGACTTCGCCGATTAATGGTATGTCTACCATTGAAAGGTCCTTCTTGCCTCGAATCTGGTTGTTAAACAGTTCTATCAGATAAATGATGCCTATTGGTAATAGTATTCCTATTATAAGGCAGACCAAAATCACATTTCTTTTGATGGGCGATGTTGGTTTCAAACCTCCTGTTGGTGGAGTTATAACTCTTGAGTTGTACACGCTGTACGCTCGCGCCAATTCGTTTTCCTCTCGTTTCTGGAGTAGGTACAGATACAGCGTCTCCTTTACCTTCTGCTGGCGTTCTACCGACAACAGGTGCTTTGCAAGGGTAGGGCTGTTTGCCACTTTTGCTGTGCTTTTCGCTTCTGTGTTCCTTAACACGGAAATCTGCTGCTTCAACGAACTGATCTGGTTGTTGATGCTTTCTATAATGC
The DNA here is from genome assembly GCA_002396385.1 of Bacteroidales bacterium UBA4345. Lineage (GTDB taxonomy): Bacteria > Bacteroidota > Bacteroidia > Bacteroidales > Paludibacteraceae > Physcocola. The sequence goes on along the minus strand of DGTD01000007.1, from coordinate 20,592 downwards.
CTTTCTCCATGGTGTTGAGTTGCTTGTCTAAATCTACTACCAATGGGTTTTTCGCACTGCTGTTTTCCGCCAGACTGTTGCGTTGGATTAAAGTGGTGTTATATTGGTCTATACTGTTCGCTATCATGCTGTTTTTTAGCGCATCGACCGATGGCAGCAGCGTCCTCTTCTTGTTTTTGGCAACACAGTTGCGTATGTAGAGTGCCATATTTAGCTGGGTGCTCAATTCGGTCACTTTGTCGTTTGCCACGCTGGCTTTGTCCAAATGTAGCTTTGCCACCTCTGTCAGGTCAGGGGTCAGGTTCTTACTCTTATATGCGCTTATACTGTTGTCTACCGACCCCAGGTCTTGCTCGGTAAGTTTCAAGCGTTCGTTGATGAACTCGCTGGTGTTCGTTGCAATTGCATTCTTCTCTTTTATCCAGTTCTCGTTGTATACTTCAATCAGTTTGTTTAGAAATACTTCTGCGCGTTCTGCCGAAACGTCGTCAAATGTCAGATTGAATATTGTGGTTTGTTTGTTGACTAGGTTGGTTTTCAGCCGGTCTGTATACGATTCTACTGTTGTTATGAAGGCGGGCTTTTCTATATGGAATTCGGTGTATTCCTTTTTCGGCTCTTCTGTATCTTCTTCTGTAGGAATTATATAGGCCGGATTCTTTGTTACTTCTACAACTATGCCTTTCGGAAGTCTGATGCTGGTGTTGAACTTGCATTCCAAAACCTTCGCATACTCTGTTTTCCCTATATTCAGTTCAGATACATAGTAGGTTGACTCGTCTTTTATTGATAGGTTGAACGAGCACGTCTCATTGTCGTCTATCCCTTTGAAATGTATCTCGATGGGTAAAACCGAACCATAGATGTTGCTTTTGCCGAACCTTTCCTTTACATAGTATTCTACATCTAAATTCAAACGCTTGATTACGTCGGCAATCAGTGCGGGACTCTGAATGCAGGTTAGCTCGTTGTTGACGTTTATTCCGTTGTTGAACATGCCCAAGTCTGAAACGGTTGCCAAATCGTTCACAAAACTTGTCTTGCCGTTGCTGTTTTCTTTGATCAATATCTGGGCTTGGCGGGTATATACGGGTTGCTTGCTTATCAGATAGGTTATGCCTATACACAGGCATAGAAATGTAAATGTGGCTATCCATTTCCATTTACTTATACATATGGCTATGAATTCTTTCAATTGAAGTCCTCCTTTATCAAATTCTTTCAAATTTGATTCTTTTTCAGATTGGGTATCCATATTAATGTCTATGTGTTATTACTTGTAAATTAGTACGGCAACGCTGGTTACCAGCGAGGCTAATGACACCCAGAACGATGTGCTTCTTACGTTATTTCCGTTAACTGTGCTCTGACGGGCGCGGGTATTGTTGGGTGTTACGTATATTACGTCTTTTTGTTGTAGATAATAGGCTGGAGAACTGTATATTTTCTTCGTTTTTGTCAGGTCTATTTTATAGATTGTCTTTTTGCCGGCTTCTTCGCGGATAACTGTTACATTTTCACGTTGGCCATAAATCGTTAAGTCGCCTGCCATACTGAGTGCGTCTAATAGGGTGATTCGGTCGTTTTCTATGAAAAAACGACCAGGGTGGTTCACTTCACCCAATACCGATACGTACAGATTCGAGAATTCGACTGTTACTACAGGGTCGTTCACATATTCGTTTTTTATCAGGTCGCCTTTTATCAATTCTGCAATTTCGGTTCGGCTCTTACCTGCTACATGTGTTTTCCCTAATACCGGAAAGTCTATGTATCCCTCGTTGTCAATAGAATAGCAGCTTATTTGTTGTGTGCTGTTTATCACTCCTGGCAGGTTTGCCTGCCCAACCCTGTACCCGGCGATGGGCAGGTTGAACATCTCTGACAAGCGGGGATCTTTTGACGATACTACAATTGTTATCTTGTCGCCTGGCTTTACTGTTATTGTGCCTGTCGATATGTCTTCTATTGTCTGGTTGTTTTTTGAATCTTGAAAATAGGTGATGTTTTTAGGCGTTTTGCACGAAAACATTAATACACCCAGTAAGCACAAAAGTGTTGACTTTATTAGTTGGTTAATACTTCTTTTATTCTTAAACATAAAATTGCATAGATACATGTTAATAACGAGTGTGTGTATAACTCAAATGAAAATTTTCGCAAAATTACGTGATATTTTGTTTCCAAACAAATAAACTTTTCAAGGATGTCTGCTTGCTTCTTTTTTCCCGTTGCCGAATCACATCTTCCGTGTGTTATCCCTAGTCTTTTTTATTTGATTGGTTTGTAGTCTGTTGCGGATTACTGGAACCTCGGTTTCCCGATGTTGCTTTGTCTGGTTCTCATAAAAAAAGCCCTGCGTTTCCGCAGAGCTTTTCTATTGTAAGGTAAACTTATTCTTACTTGATTCTCTCACCAGCCAAAATCATAGTCTTGGTGTTCCAGAATGCGGCCTGGTTGGTGATGGTGAATGTCCAGGTCTTGTCAGCGTTCTTCTTGATTGAGTAAGAACCTGGAGTGTGGTAAGAGAAGAGGGTTGGCTCTTTCTTGAAGTTGATGCCGTCGTTACCTTCAAATTCACGGTAGTCAACTTTCTGGCACATGCTTTCCTTTACTTCACCCTTCTTCAAACGGCCGGCAGCACCTTTGATGCCCTTTGCCTTCAAGTTCTTCTCGGTGTCGATGAGGTAGCTTACAGTGTGCATAGCCTTGTCTTGAGCAGCGATTTTAGCTGCGTTGGCAGCGCTGTCTGCTTCTGCTTTGGCAGTCATCATTGCTACTTGTGACTGGTGTGCTGACTTCATTTCTGCAATTTCGATGTCTTTGTCCTCGAGCTGCTTCTTCAAAGTGGCAATTTCCTGCTGGCTCTGTGCCTGCATCTTCTGCAACTTTGCGATGGTTCCTCTCAAAGCGCTGATCTTGCCTTTTGTGCTGTTCAGCACGTTCTGCAATGAGTCAAGTTTCTGTGCGTTTTCTGCGAACTTGTCGTTAATAAGCTTGAAGTTTTCCTGAATCTTCTGTTTCTGGTCTTCAGTTACACCTTCTGTCGAACTTGCCTCTTCGCTCAAACCGAGCTGTGCCTTCTTGATGTCTGCAAAGTTTTGGAACACTTGGTCAAGAGTTTCCAAGTCGCTTGCATTCTGCTTTTGAAGCATATCGTTTACACCAATCAGAGAGTCAATCTGTTTCTGTTGAGCCTCAATCTGGTCTCCGTTACATGAAGCAAAGCCAATCACTGATGCGATAGCTGCTACCAATAAAAAATTCTTTTTCATTTGGATGTCTATTTATTGTTTTTGTTAATTGATTCTGTTTGTTTTCTATTCGTCGTCACTGTCGTTGTACTTTTTTTTCTTTTTGTCTTCGGGCTCTTTTCCTCCCAAAACCATTACGAATTCGCCTTTTGGTTCCACCTCTTCAAAGTGTTTCTTTACCTCGGCTAAAGTGCCTCGAACAGTTTCTTCGTGTATTTTTGAAATTTCCCGCGTAACTGATATCTGGCGGTTCTCGCCCATCACTTCTATAAACTGCTGCAGGGTTTTTACAACTCTGAACGGCGATTCGTAGATGATGGTTGTTCGCTCTTCTTCCGCCAATTCCTTTATCCGGGTCTGTCTTCCTTTCTTCTGGGGTAGGAAGCCTTCAAAGCAGAACTTGTTGTTGGGTAGTCCGCTGTCTACCAAGGCGGGCACAAAGGCTGTCGCTCCTGGCAGGCACTCTACTTCTACTCCTGCTTCTACACAGGCCTTTGTGAGCAGATAGCCTGGGTCCGATATGGCTGGCGTGCCCGCATCGGAAATCAGTGCTATCGTTTTCCCGGCCTTTATCTGCTGGGCTACCGAAGTGGCGGTCTGGTGTTCGTTGAACTTGTGGTGCGAACTTAATGGCTTCTGTATGTCGTAGTGTTTTAGTAAAACGCTGCTTGTACGTGTGTCTTCCGCCAATATCAGGTCCACTTCTTTCAGCACCCTTATGGCTCGGAAGGTCATGTCTTCCAAATTGCCTACGGGGGTTGGTACTATATATAGCTTGCCCATCTTAAAATCTTCTTTCAAGTAGCGAGAGAAATTCTACTACAGCCTCGTTGTCTTTATCCCAATTGAATTGGGCGTTTATGTATGCGAGGGCTTCTCCCAGGTTCTGTTTCTGGTCAAGCTCCTCTATCGTGCTGTTTAGTAGTTCTGTGCTTCCTCCGAACAACTCGCGCGAATAACGGATTCGGTCGTTCAGCTTTAATGCGCTTTTCAAACTCTTTACAAAAATGCTGTCAACTCGCTTGACTGCAGCGTTGCCAATGTTTGTCGCCGGTTTTGTGCTTGTGCCTGTCTTGAAACGGTCGTTGTTTGTGTGACCGACTGTTTCTTTCTGCTTTTGTGCCTTCTCTCCCTCGTCTTTTTTCTCTGATAGGGTTTCCTGGCACATGCTTGTAGTACCTTTTGACTTTGGTTGAGGCTTTACGTCTTCAACTTTTGCTGGCTCTGAATCGGAAGTCTCGGCCTTCTCGTGTCTCTCTGGTGTTGGCCCGCTTGGCTTTGTTTCCGTAGTTTCCTCGGTGACATCCTTTTTCAAGGATGATTCCATTGCCTTGGCGGACTTGTCTTCCGCAACAACTTCTGTTTGCGTCGGCCTTCCTATTTCCACTTGGGTGTTGTCTCCAACCCTCAGTTGTTCGTAGTGGGCCAACAGGTTCCGGGCTTTTTTTACTGCCAATTCCTGCAGCATGCGTGGGTCTTGCATACCTTGGGTCAGCATCTCCAGTTCCTTTAGTTCGTCTAATATCGAACCTATCAGTTGTTCTTTGTCGTTTTCAAGCATTGCGCAATTCGAATCTTCAGAATTTTTTGCAACAAATTTTATGCCATTTTGTATTGTTCCAACACAAATCTCTTAAATTTGCATTCGATGACAAAAATAAGAAAAAAATTCACTTTACATTATTTAACTGTCCTTTTTTTCTAAATGAGTAGGCATTTTTCTCACCAATATACTTTCAATAGCGTTGCACACCTTGTTATTAGGGTGTCTGTGTGTGTGTGCTTGTTCCTTTTGCTCAAGTACCTTAAGTCGGTCTTGTTGCCTTTCTTTGTGGCATGGCTTTTCGCATACCTGTTCCAGCCTTTGGTCGATTTCCTCCAGCGTTATTTCAAGTCGCGTACCGTCTGCATCTTGTTGGTTATGTTGGCTATACTTACGGCCGTGGGGTGCTTCATCGGTTTCATGGTGCCGACTTTTATTTCCGAATTTGTCAAACTGAAAGAGTTGCTTGTTCACAATGGTGAACTTAATTCTAGTATTATTCCTGCCGAATGGGCCGATTATTTGGCCAGACTTACCGATAACAGCGAAATCTCGCAAAAGCTAACCCTTAGCGGCATTCTTGAAATGGTGACTAGCATGTTTCCACATGCGTGGTCTTTGCTCTCTGCTTCTGCCAGCGCTTTGCTTTGGATTTTTGGCTTTATTTTTGTCCTTATCTATCTGTTCTTTATTTTGCGCGACCAAGATGCTATCGCTCTTGAGTTTATAAAGCTTTTGCCGCACCATTATAAAGGTATATGCATCTCTTTGCTCCGTGACCTGCGTCAGGGCATGAATCTTTATTTCCGGCGACAGGCTCTCATTGCCTGTATCGATGCCGTTATGTTCGCTGTTGGGTTTTACTTGATCGATATGCCTATGGGTATTGTGATGGGGGTGACTCTTGGTGCTTTAAACATGGTCCCTTATCTGCAATATCTGGGCTTGCCTCCTGCTGCTGTCCTGATGCTCATTCAAGCTTCTGAAACGGGTGCCTCTATTCATACGGCTTTGCTTTTGTTGCTGGTCGTTTTTGTCATTGTGCAAATTGTGCAGGACGTTTACCTCATCCCTAAATTTATGGGGAAGACTATGGGGCTGAACCCTGCCGTAGTTTTGCTCTCGCTTTCGGTGTGGGGATACTTGTTGGGGGTTATCGGTATGATTATCGCTCTTCCTGCAACTACCATCCTGATGTCGTATTACAAACACTATTTCCTGAAAGAGAGTATGCAGAGCCCTTTCTCCGATCCGCCGAAACGGATGGAGGACTTGTTGAACGAAAATTTTGAAGAAACCGATTGCGATGAGGAAGATTGAATCGGTTTTCGTGGAAAAACTGGCCACTCTCTACTGCCCTTCTGAAGCAAAAGAACTGGCGCGCATTTGTTTGATGAGGGCGTTTGACTGCAATTTGGCTTACCTGTTGTCGCACTCTCCTTTGTCGCTTTCTGACGAACAACAGGCTTTTGTCGACCAGTTCCTCTGTCGTCTGCTGAAGGGTGAACCGGTCCAGTATATCGAGGGTGAGGCAGTTTTTTACGGCCTGACTTTCAAGGTTGAAGATGGGGTGCTGATTCCACGTCCCGAAACTGCCGAGTTGGTTGACTGGGTGATAAACGATTTTCACGATGCTGCGCCTGCGATTCTCGATGTTGGAACTGGTAGCGGATGCATTGCCGTGGCTCTGGCGCATAGCCTGCCTGCTGCTCGTGTGTCGGCTGTCGATGTTTCTGATAAGGCCCTCTCTATTGCTGCGCAAAATGCGGTTGCCAATGGGGTGGCGGTTCGTTTTAATAAGTTAAACGTTCTGGATGAGGAACCTGACGGCTTTTTCAATGTTGTTGTTTCCAACCCTCCTTATATATGTGAGTCTGAACGCTCCAATATGCACCACAATGTGTTAGACTATGAACCGGCCTTGGCGCTTTTTGTTCCTGACAACGATCCGCTCTTGTTTTATAGACGGATTGCTGTGATGGCTCTTAAACATCTGCTACGCGGTGGCCGACTGTATTTTGAAATTAATGAGCGGTTTGGGGTTGAAACCGTACAACTGCTCACCGATTTAGGATTCTCTGACGTTTCTCTGCGACCCGATTTCTTCGGTAAGGACCGTATGGTTCGAGCTTCACGCTAACTTTTTTCTTTCTTTGCTTTTCGCTAATTTTGCCTTATGAAGAAGCAGATTACTAAAGAGCAGGCTCTTCTTAAACTGACTGCCTATTGCTCTGCGGCTGAACATTGTTTGGCCGACGCCCGCAAAAAACTGGATGCCTGGGATTTGCCAGAGGATGAAGCTAGCGATGTCGTCTCTTTTTTGCTCAAAGAAAAATATATCGATGAAACTCGTTATGCGCGGGCTTTTGCAAAAGATAAGATGCTTTTTGCTCGCTGGGGACGTAATAAGGTGGCTTTTTCGCTCCGTAGAAAGGCTATCCCTGCCGATATTATCGCTACCGCTCTTGACGAGGTCTTTGGCTCTGACAGTTACGACGATGCTATCGCTCAGGTCCTTGCTGCAAAATTTCGTTCTCTTTCCTACAAGAATCGTTACGATGCTAAAACAAAACTGCTTCGTTTTGGAGCCGGAAGGGGGTTCGAGTTTAATAAAATGTTGCCTGTTGTTGATAAACTCGTGGCTGGTGTGACGCCCGGTGAATACGATGACGATTTTTAATTTAATAATGCTATGTACCAATATAAACGTCTTTTGGCGGATGCAAATATCATGACAAAGGTGACTCTCATTTTCCTTTGCTCCATTTTTATGCTGTTTGTTTGTTGTGGCATGTCTCTTGCTTTGGACAAAATAGTTGATACACAATACAAAATGTATGTGTTTCAATCTGTTATGGCTTGCATGGTTTTCCTTTTACCGGCTTTGGCCCTGTCTTTCTTTTTTCATAAACAGGAAGATTCCTCTCTCAGTTATCTTTCTGTTGATAAGATGCCTCGCCCCGTGCTCCTGGGTTTGGGACTTGTCTCTATCTTGTCGGCTATTCCACTTGTGAATGGAACGGCTGAATTGAACAAAATGGTTGTTCCCGAAGACGAAGCCGCTGCTGCCAAATTGGTGGAACTGCTTACCAGTGGTGGCCTCTCTTTCTTTTTCTTGCGTATTTTGGTCGTGGCTTTTCTTACCGCTGTGACGGAAGAAATGTTTTTCAGGGGGTTGTTGCAAAATACCTTGGTGCGTTATATGGGATGTATACCTGCGGTCTGCATTTCTTCTTTGATTTTTAGTTTGGCCCACAACGATTTATCTGGCGTTCTGCCCCGATTCTTGTTGGGCTGTTTCTTGGGTTTCCTATTGGTGCGGAGTGGCTCCCTTTGGTTGTCTGTCTTTGTCCATTTTGTTCACAACGGTGTTATTGTAACGTGCTATTATTTCTTTTTCGATAAGGCTTCTTGCAATTGTTTTATTGACCGGTGGGGGAGCGATAGTGTTCTTTGGCCTCTGGTTAGTGCTGTTGTGGTTGCTGGTTGTGTGTCGCTCATCTACCGGAACACAAGGCGTAGTTGACGCAAAAGAGGGCGTGTCATTTTCCTTGATACGCCCTCTCCTTGTTTTTGTAAAGCCTGAATACGTCGGCTTTTATTTCTTCTTTTTCTTTGTCTGTTCTTCTGCCTCTTCTGCTATTGCCGAGTTCTCGCCTACGTAAATGGGTATTTCGCGCTTGATGCTTTGTTCCAGTGCGATAAGTGTTTCAGTAGAAAGAACGCCCTTAATGCTTTGTATCTTGCCGTTCAGCAGCTGCATCAGGTGCTCGTTGTCACGGGCGTATAGTTTTACCATCATCGTATACGGACCAGTTGTGAAGTGGCATTCTACAACCTCGCTTATCTTCTCCAATTCTGGCACGACCTGAGAGTAGAGCGAGCCCTTTTCCAATGTGATGCCAATGTAGGTGCAGGTTTGGTAACCTAGTGCTTTCGGATTTACATCGTATCCTGAACCTACAATCACACCCATGTCTATCATGCGTTGCACGCGTTGGTGGATGGCCGCACGTGACACATCGCAGTCTGTTGCCACGTCTTTGAACGGAATTCTCGCATTCTTTGTAATGATGTCCAGAATTTTTCTGTCCAACTCGTCAATTTTTTCCATCTTTTACCAGTTTGGTTTTTTATGTTTTAGTCCGTTGTGTAAACGCGCTTCTATTTTTTTTCTGTTTCTTGTCTGTCTGCGCTTACAATCTGTAAGCAAATATAGTAAAATTTGTATATTAGATGTGTTAATTGTCCATTATTTTTTGCCTTTTTACTGAAATAGAGAGAAAAATGCCACTTATTTTGGTCTGTACCTGCCATTTTGCCACTTTATGGCTGCTTACATTTTCCCTTTTGAAACTATGTTTTGAACTGTTTTTTCTTGACGTCGTTAATTGTGCATGGGTATAAAAAAGTCCGGAGAATCTCTTCCCCGGACTTCCTTCTTATTCGTTTGTTTTTTTAATTGCCGTAATAGTCAATATCTTCAGGTGTGCCTGTGTTCAGCAACTCGACGTCGAATATAAGGATCGAGTTGGCTGGTACCATCGTTTGTCCGTCTTCAAATGTTTGTTCGTCTTTGTCGAATGCTAGTTCCGATGGAATCACAATCTCCCATCTTGAACCTACAGGCATTTCTACCAGGGCATCTTGCAGACCGGGTAGCAGGTTGCTGACCAATCCCTCGATCGGTTCTCCGGTTTTCGATTTCGATATAATGGTCCCGTTCACCAACTTGTAGCTATAGTTGAATTTAACGGCCGAACTGATGGTCGGTTTTTCTCCCGCTCCCTGTTTCAATATCTTGCGCAATACTCCGCAACTGGTCGAATCCCACGAGTTGGGTAACTCCTTGTATTGGCTGTTCCTTTTTATTGAGGCCAGATATTCGTTGTTACGCCCTTTCGCTTCGCGGTAGGCTGCGTCTTTTTTCAGATTTGTCTTGGTCAGATATTTCATCTCTGCTTTGTGCATATAGGAGTTGGCCATGACCTGTGTCATTGTCGACGAATCGTTGTTCAATGCGTCTTGGACAGCCTTCAAGAAGGTCTCCTTGCTGCAACCATAGCGCTCTATCATCGATTTGCTCAATTGTTGGCCACCAACCACATAGCCCAGTGCGTAACTGATGGAATCTTGACTGGTCCGTATTTTGGTGGCTGCCATAGCGTTCAAATTGAACATTATGGCTAACAGTATGATTATGTGTTTTTTCATAACCCTATTTTGTGAATGAAAAATCGGTTTTTCGTGTTTCCTTTTTCCAAAGTTAAGGCTTTTCCTCCAAATAATGGCTATAATCAGCCTTTTTTTCGTTTGTCTGACTTGCCCCTCTTCCTCCAAATACCTTATGCCGCTGGTCTTGCTTGGTTTTGGTCTTTCATTTATGTTGGTCTGAAAAAGAATCGGCATCTGCCACAATTGGCTGATGCCGTTTCCTTATAGCTGTGATCTCTTATTTTTCAGGCGCTGCGTTTTGTTCGGCTGCCTCTGAGGCTTTAACCATGTTGCGCTTTTCGCGTTCTTGCTTCCAGAATGCTCTTGCTTCTTTCTCGTTGTGGAACACTTTCTGTATCGATACGTCGAACAATAGGATGCTGTTGGCTGGAATCTGGTTGTATCCTTGTCTGCCATAACCCAGTTCCGATGGCACTATTATGTTGGCCGATGCGCCTGGCTTTAATGAGCGTATGCCTTGTTGCAACCCCTTTACCAGCCCTTTCACCGGCAGCATGCTGTAGTCTCCGTCGGGTGTTTGGTAGGTGATTTTTCCGTCGACCAGTTTTTGTGTGAGTGAGATGTATACGAAGTCCTCAAGGCCGATGGTGTCTCCCTTTCCTGCTGTCAGTTCTTTTACTAACACTGCCGGACCTTCGTATTTGTCGAGCTTGGGTAGTGCTTTCATCCCCTCCTCTTTGGCATATTCCTCCATAAGTTTGTCGTTGCTGTCCTTCTTCTTCTGGTAGGCGTCGTTTTCTGCCAAAATGCGTTTTTTCTCCAGATCTTTGAAGTAATCCTGTATAATTTCGCGCGCCTGCTCTTCGGTCAGTTGCGAATTCATCTTGTCGCCGTTCATGCCGTTAATAAAGCCGGCTATCATAATACTTTTGCTGATGGTCGAATCGCCGTTGGGTATCTCTTGCTTTATGCTGTTGGCTATGCTCACTCCTTTTGTATAGCCCAGCGCATAACTAAGTGTGTCGTTCGAATTTTTCAAGTTTGCTCTTTCCATGTGCTTTTCGCACGACGTTAGTGTGGCTCCTATTAGTGTGGTTGCCACCAGTATTTGATGAATTTTCATTTTTATGTTTTAATCTTCTTTTCTGTTGTATTACTACTGCAAATTTAATTGCTTTGTGCTTTTGTTTGCTTGTTTAACCCCTTTTTTATCAACCAAAATTCTTCCTTGGCGGTTTTTACGGCTGTTTTACTCCTTTAGTGCCTCTATGTTCTTTTCGTTGTCGGGCCTTTTCCCTTCGGTTGTGTATACGTAGGCCAAACGGTCGGAATAGGCTTTCTCGATGGCGCCTCTCACCATTTTCATGGTGCTGTTTATCATGTGGTTCTGTTCGCTAAACGGCTCTTTCAACACGGCTATGCTGCTTGGCAGCCAACGGTCGGGAAACTGGTCGGCATATTCGCCGCCTTTCTTGAACTGGGCTATCTCGCCGACAATTGCGTTCAGGGCTTCTCTGCATCCGGTGTCGGTGGTCAGGTCAAAACCCATCTTCTTGAGTTCAATTTTGTTGGGTACTATCAGGGCGCTGGTGGTCGGACTCTGATTGTTGTACAACATTACCTGGTCAATGGTGGCGCATTGTTCCACTAGGGCTTCTTCTATTCCTTCTGGACTGTATTTCTCTCCGTCGCTCGATATCAGCAGACTCTTGAAACGGCCTTTCACATACAGCAGCCCTTCCGCTGTCATATATCCCAAGTCGCTGGTATACAGCCACCCGTCCTTTATGGTTTCGGCTGTCGCAGTCTCGTTTTTCCAGTAGCCGGCCATTACGTTTTCTCCTTTTACGACAATCTCGCCCAGTTCTCCTGTTGGCAGTTCTTTGCCTTCTGTGTCGCATATCTTTACTGTCAGCGGCTCGACAAGTTTGCCCGACGAGCCGAATCGGTAACAGTCGGGGGTGTTGGTGCTGATGACGGGGGTGGCCTCGCTCAGACCATAGCCTTGGAACATTGGCAGACCTATGCCGATATAGAATTTTTGGAGTTCTTTGTCAAGCAGTGCCCCGCCGCCGATGAAAAAGCGGAGCTCGCCGCCGAAGTTCTCGCGCACTTTGTTGAAGAGTATTTTGTCGAATAGTGTTACCAGGGGCTTTAACAGCATGCGGAGTCCTTTCCCGTCCATATTGCTCTCTCCGTAGTAACTCTGGCGGATTTTCTGGCCGGTAGAAAATAGGCGTTCTGCCAACTTGCCCTGTTTGCTTATTCCTTGCTCGATGCTTTTCTTGAAATTTTTGGCCAGGGCTGGCACACACAGTATGAAATGCGGACGTACTTCCTTTATGTTGACGGGTATGTTTTTCAACGTTTCCATTGGTGTTCGTCCAACTTGTACGGTTGCTACCGATGCTCCCTTCATCATCATGACATAAAACCCTACCACATGTGCGAAGCAGTGGTCTAATGGAAGTATGATAAGGGTGCGCCATGTGTGGTCGATGGGCACGCGCGACAGGCATTGTTCTACATTGGCCGTGTAGTTGCGGTGGGTCAGGCACACGCCTTTGGGGTCGGCGGTGGTGCCGCTTGTGTAGGTGATGGTGGCAAGGTCGTCGTTGCTTATGCTTTCTGCCACTTCCCTGAACTTCTCAATGCCGGCCTTTTCCAGAAGGTTGGCTCCCATTAGCATCACATCGCCTACATATATCTCGTTCGGACGGTATTCGGTTTGTTGGTCAAGTACAATCACTTTTTGCAGCTGGTCGAGTTTGTCGGCAATCAGCCTTATCTTTTTCAACTGCTGGCCGCTGGTTATGATGAATTTCACGTCACCGTGTTGCAGACGGAACAAAAGGTCGTTGCTTTCTTCCAGTTTTATGCTCAGGGGTACGTTCACGCCTCCTGCATAGAACATGGCCAACTCGCTTACTATCCATAAATTGCGGCCTTCGCTCAGCAACGCCATATTATCGCCTTTTTTTACCCCTAAGGTCTGGAAGCCGGCGCCTAACTGGTATACCTGTTCTTGTGCCTGTTTGTAGGTGGTTTTCGTCCAATCTTTGCCGACCTTCTCCATTAGGAAAGTATTGTCGGGATATTTTGCAACTGAGTTCTCGAAGACGTCGATTATGGTCCTTTTCATATATTTTGCAGTTTTGTAGTACTATTCTGCAAAAATAGTTTATTTGATGCTATTTCTTTTGCTCGCTTTACCTTTTTTGTGCTAGTCTGTGCCGTTCATTCCTTAGTTGCTAGAATCCTTCCCTGGCATTCTCGCTCAAAATTGGTCCGGAACGGCTTGAGAAATGTAAGATGGGGTGATGGTGGAACTTGGGAGAAAAAACGGACGTTTTTTTTATATGAGCCTTTCTTTTTTTATCTTTGTGTTAAACTTTTGGTTATTAGCGAATGATTGTTTTTCCGAATGTAAAAATCAATATCGGACTTAATATAGTGGGCAAACGCCCCGATGGGTACCATAACCTCGAAACTGTGTTTTATCCCGTACCCTTGACCGAGGCGTTGGAAGTCGTGACGCCTGATGTTCCTTTAGATGTTGATGCGAACGCCTGTGGCTACACGTTTTCACAATATGGTGAGCCTGTGGCTGGTAATCCGGCCGATAATTTGGTTATCAAGGCCCTTAATCTGCTGAAAAACGATTTTAACATCCCCGAAATTAAAATTTCACTGTTGAAAAAATTGCCAATGGGTGCCGGCTTGGGCGGTGGCTCTTCCGATGGCGCCTTTATGCTGCTTTTGCTCAACCAGATGTTTAATTTGAACCTTTCGGACGAACAACTGGTTGCCTATGCCGCAAAACTGGGGGCCGACTGTCCTTTTTTTACGGTCAACAAGCCTGTCTATGCTACGGGCATTGGCGAGGTTATGGAACCTGTCGACTTAGATCTCGGGGGCTTTACTCTCGTAATTGTCAAGCCCGATGTCTTTGTATCTACAAAGGAGGCTTTTGGTGGTATTCCTGTAAAACCGACTGCAACGCCGGTGCGTGACTTGGTTGCACGTCCGGTTGAAGAGTGGCGGAATTGTATATTCAACGATTTCGAACAGACTATTTTCCCGCTACACCCCGAAATTGCCCGTGTGAAAGACGAACTCTACAAGGCGGGGGCTGCTTATGCCGCTATGACCGGGTCGGGTGCTTCCGTTTTCGGACTCTTCCGTAACGAACCGCCGCTTGGTCTCTGCAACCTGTTCGACGGCTTTTTCTATTTTCAAACTAAACTGAAGACAATATGATTTTTTATTATACTTCAACTGGTAATTCACAGTGGGTGGCGGAAAAACTTGAGCATCTGCTCGAGGAGTCTATCTTTTCTATTAATGTGATTGCCAAAGACGGTTTCAACGCCTGCGATTATGAGTTTGAGGAAAACGAGCGGCTTATTTTTGTCTTCCCCGTTCATTCTTGGAACGTGCCTGCTACGGTGGCCAACTTCATCAGCAAATTCTCGTTCGAAGGGAAACCGCGCTCTGTTTATGCAGTGTGCACCTGTGGCGACGATTGCGGACTTACCGATAAGGAAATGGCCAAATTATTGGACAAGAAGGGCTTGAAACTCGATGCCTGCTTCTCGGTCCAGATGCCTAACGACTACGTGCTCTTCCCTTTTTTCGATATCGACCCCGAAAAACTCCAGCATGCGAAGATGGTGGCTGCTGTTGAAAAGGTGAAAGCTTTGGCTGTTGCTATTAAAGACGGCGAAACACAGGTGCCAGGGGCTTATAAGCCGGGCGCTATGCCGTGGGTCAAAACCAAACTCATCTATCCGTTGTTCGCTCATGTCCAGTGCGGACACACCCGTTTTTATGCGAACGAGAAGTGTGTTAGTTGCGGGTTGTGTGCCAAGGTCTGTGCGGTTAACAACATACGTCTCAACGATGGAAAACCCCAGTGGCGCAACCGTTGTATACAGTGTGGCGCCTGTTTCCACCATTGCCCTAAAAATGCGGTCCAATACGGCTCACTGACAAAAGGGAAAGGACAGTATTTGAACTCGCATGTCGAGTTCGACGACTGAACGTGGTGTCCTTCTAGTGGAGCCCTGTCTTCAATTTTGAAGCAGATGTCGTTCTGCAACTTTATTTTTGGCTCGCTGTTTAGCGGGCGTTTAGTGTCTAAACCATTTTGATTTTTCATTGCCAAAAAGTCTTTAATAGCAGTTTTTTAATGAGACTTTTACTTCTCGATTGCTTTTAGAAAGTTGAAAATTGTCTGGTATGTTTTCTCGCGTGCGTCTTTTTGCGACAAGATGAGGTCGTGTTTGCCCCCGGGTATGGCTTTGTAGGTGACGTTTTTGCCAAGTCGTGCCCCGTATTTCTTTATGTCTTTTACGTCTAGCACCACATCGGCCCGGTGGTACACTTCGTCCCAGCGTCCGTCGCCTTCTGTAATGGTGGTATCGCTGCTCATCACCAATATCGGGCACTCGATGCCCTTGCCTCTTCTGGCGTGTTTTTGTCCTCGGCTGATGGCCCGTATCCAACCGGCCCGTTTAATATGTCCCTTTTCCATTTTCACCTGCGTGTCGTACTCCCATTCCCCGTGGTATTTTTTCAACAGACTTTGTGCGTATGAGCGGGGAACCTCTTCTTCGCCCTGTACCTTTAGGCGTTTGGCGAAAATGCCTGTGAAACTGACGCAGGGAATAAGCACATTCTCCATTATGCAGCTCATGTTCCAGTCAAGAAACGGACTGTTCAGTATCAGTGCGTCAACGTGTGCCTTTTCCCTTCTGTCTTTCAGATAGTAGGGGGTGGTCATTCCGCCGGTTGAATGTCCCATCAGAATAATTGTTTCGTTTCCTTCTGCACGGGCAATGGCGATGGCTGTGTCGATGTCGGCGAAATACTCGCTCATTTTTTTGCAGAAGAAGGCGTCTTGGTGGGGTAGTAGTGAACGGCCGTATTTCCTTAAATCTAATGCGTAGAAATTATAGCCGTGGGCATTGGCGCTGTCGCCTAAGGCTGTTTGGAAAAAGTAGTCGTTGTAGCCGTGCACGTATACAATGGCGCGCTTCACGCCTTCCAGGTTCGGCTTTTTGGTCACGGTGCAGACTACACGCCCCTCATAGTCGTTGGGTTGTTCTATCGTTTGGCTCAGGTAGCCCGGGCAGTACTTGTCGGTGTGGTACTGTGCGTGGGCTGTATGGCAGGCGAACAGTGTCGCGAGTCCGATGACTATTCTTGTCAGTGGATTGTTCATATTGTGGATTGTTTGTTCTTTTTGTGTTTGTCTAATTCGTCTAAGGCTTCTTTGCAGCCGCCTTCTGCACTTGTCTTGAATAGGTGTAGGCCTTGCTCTTGGTCTGCAGTTGTCCCTATCCCATAGTAGAGGCAGTAACCCATGCTGTGTTGGAGGTCGGGCTCGTCCGGATTTCCCGCATATGCGAGGCTGATTAACCGGAAAGCCTCGTCGTAGTCCTTATCAACGCCTTCTCCGTTAATGTAGCACCAGCCAAGGTCGTTAAGGGCGTCGGTGTCGCCTTGTTCTGCAGCGGCTCTGTACCACTTCACGGCTTCTTTCTGGTTTTGTTCTATGCCGTCGCCTATGTCGTAGCAGCGTGCCAGGTTGTATTGTGCGTCGCTGTCGCCTTGTTCTGCGGCCTTCTTGAACCATTCGGCAGCTTTGGTGGAATTGGGTTCAACTCCCTCGCCCGTCATATAGCAGCAACCTAGGGCAAACTGCGCTTCTGGGTTCCCCTGGTGGGCAGATTTGGAAAACCAATGGGCGGCTAAAACAGCGTCTTGTGGCACTCCGTCACCGTCGGCATAGAGGGTGGCCAACTCCAGCTGTGCGTTGCTTTCGCCTTCAGTTGCGGCTTGTTTTAACGATTCTATGTCAGTTCCTTCTACCGAAAAGTTCATAGATTGTGATTCTGAAACAATGTCTGCTAAATTGTCAACCAAAAACTTCTCTTGGTTAGATAGGTTAACGAACTCGTAAAAGAGCTGTCTGTATTTCTCCAATTTAGTTACCCAAAATTAGTTAAATTTGACTGCTTTTGAAATTTATCACGTTCAGAAATGATTAATTTTGACGGCTTTTGTATAGGTCATCTTTAGAATGAATCGATATTTGTAAACTCTACGTAAACCTTTTCTTCTCCTGTTACTGGAGTGAATACTTTACTCTTATTTGAATCTCAATAACTTGTAAATTTTATTTAAAAAATTTCCATGTATGTTTTGCTGGTTACAGAAAAAGACCTAATTTTGCATCGTCAAACGGAAAATATGCCGATTGAACGACTCAGTAGCTCAGCTGGTAGAGCAACAGACTCTTAATCTGTGGGTCCAGGGTTCGATCCCCTGCTGGGTCACTTCTTTGGAGAGATGGTAGAGTGGTCGATTACAGCAGTCTTGAAAACTGCCGTACCGAGAGGTACCGGGGGTTCGAATCCCTCTCTCTCCGCTTAAAGTTAAGGTATAGAAGCCCACTGGTAACAGTGGGCTTTTCTTATTCCTTGGCGTTCTTGACCGATTGCCATGCAAGAAGCAGACCGATTACTACCATCATCGGTAACACTACATATTGGCCTGCGTTGTCCGATGGTAGTTCCATCGCGGCGTGGGCGATGTTGAATAGGGCTAGCACGACGGCTAAACAGGCGTTGACGAGCTTTGCGGACCTTCTCTCCGTTAAAATACAGAGTATGCCGCAGGCGGGTAGCAGGTACGACAGGGTCATCATCATCACTATCATTCCCTGGTCTACGTTGCCATCGGTAGCGATGCGGAGGTCCTTCCCCCAAAACAGGGGTAGGAGGTCGGCAATGGAATGACTCGCAAATCCGCCTATGGTTAGTAACCATAAGGCTAAAATTTTACTGTTTCTTTTCATTTCTGTTTGTTTGATTATTCAATGCAAAGTAACTGCCTCTCCTTATACACTGCAATCACCAAATATGGTGAAAACACTTGCTGCTCTCGTGTTTTCTACGAGGGTTGGTGGTGTGCTTGGCTGGTTGATGCGCTAATGTATAGGCCTCGCTGGCGCTGCTATGGCAGATTTATCCTCTCCTTTCTCTTTTTTTCCCCTTTTTTCTGTAAGTTTGTATATAATTTTTTTAAAGATGAAGAGATTTTTTTCTGCGTTAATTGGATTGACGGTTGGTTGCGGTGCTTTCTCTCAAGCGCTGTTGCCTGAACAAATATTAGGTTTCAATACCTCTGATTATAATAATAACTCTTTGGCTTACGACAGCAGACCCTCGCAACCGGAGGTGTCGACTGGCCAGCAGGGCGCCTTTTTCTCGCCTAATCTGCAGCGTTTGTTCTATACGCTCAGTTTGGTGAAAACGTATTATGTTGAGAGTGTCGATGAAAGTAAGGTGGTCGACGATGCCATTAGGGGCATGCTTGAGAAACTCGATCCGCATTCAACCTATATCCCCGCCAAGGAGGTGGAAAAGTCTATGGAGAGCCTCAACGGCAACTTTTCCGGCATTGGCGTGCAGTTCCAAATGCTGAAAGACACCCTCTTTGTTATCCAGACCATCAGCGGCGGACCTTCTGAAAGGGTTGGCGTAATGCCTGCCGACCGCATTGTTGCCGCTAACGATACGTCTATTGTGGGTATGTCTACTTCCGATATACAGAAACGCTTGCGTGGGCCGAAAGGCACCGAAGTGAAGATTACTGTTGTTCGCCATGGTGTGAAGGAACCCCTCACTTTCAACATTATCCGCGACAAAATTCCGCTCTATAGTGTCGAGGCGGCGTTTATGGCTACTCCTTCTGTCGGATATATACGCATCAGTAATTTCTCGGCTACTACTTTCGAACAGTTCTCCGATTCTATGAAGGTACTGGAGAAAAGGGGTGCGAAGAATTTCATTATTGACCTTCAGGGAAATGGGGGCGGATATCTTGTGCAGGCTCGCGATATGGTCGACCAGTTTTTAGGCGAAGAAGGCCAGCAGATTGTCTATACTAAAGGCTTGCACACTAAACCTTCCGATTACAAGACTACTAAGGGCGGTTTGTTTACTAAGGGTAAACTGATTGTTCTGGTTGATGAAAGTTCCGCTTCTGCCTCTGAAATCGTTTCCGGCGCTATTCAGGACTGGGACCGTGGCCTGATCGTAGGTCGGCGTACCTTTGGTAAGGGTTTGGTGCAGCAGCCGTTCAACATTATGCCCGATATGTCGCAACTGCGCCTGACAATTGCCCGGTACTATACTCCGTCGGGCCGGTGCATCCAACGCCCTTATCTCGACAATAAGGACAATTACCAAAAAGACATTCTCGACCGCTACAACCGTGGAGAACTGACCAGTGAAGATAAAATCCACTTCCCCGATTCGCTTAAGTACTACACCAAGCGCTTGCACAGGGCCGTTTATGGTGGCGGTGGCATTATGCCCGACGTTTTTGTTCCCCTCGATACCAACCGTATGACTGTCTACCAGCGTAAACTGATCAATCTGGGCGTAGTCAACAAATATGTGGCCGAATATTCCGAAAAACACCGTGCCGAACTCGATTCCAAGTATGTGAAAAAAGGGAATTTCAACGGATTTGACAAAGAGTTCCAGTTCTCTGACGCCGACCTGAAGGAGGTGGCCGATGCGGGTGTGGCCGCAGGCTGTGAGTTCAAGGAAAAGGATTTCAACGACTCGAAAGAGGGACTGCTGTTCTATTTGAAGGCGAATTTGGCGCGCAACCTGTGGGGAACTAACGAATTCTTCAAGCTGTGGAGCCGGAAGGACCCTACTTTTATTAAGGCGCTTGAACTGATGCAGAACGATGCGGAATATAACCGCTATTTGAACCTCAGCCGCGAGAAAAAAGAGGTGAAGACTACTAAAAAATAACGTTAAACTTATGGCGTCGCATCGTTGCTCGACAATTGGATGCGCCGCCTTTTTTATGCCTTGTTGGTTTGTTTTTACCCGTCTTTAAACAATCTTTCTGTTCCTTGTTTTGACGAATATGCCGTTATGGTTTTGTTTGGAAGAAGTCGCAAACTATGTGTACTATATTGTAAAGAGGTCGTCAATGGTTATTTTGGAGAGGAAGATGTCTGAATACTCATTCCTATGATCGGGAGCGGAAATGTTAAATCTTGAATAAAATCGCCTTTATTCCGCTATAATTGTGATTTTTGACTGCTTTTAGCGGAATAAGCAGTTTTTTTGTGCTAAAAGTTAATTTGATACAATGTGAAATTCTTGCTCATTTAGGGGAAATGATATGGAACGATTAATATGTTTGCCGAAAATCTCAAAATTTATTTCATTAAAAATGTCGAAAATTTCGCTTTTCAGAGCGTTTTGCCGAAAATCTCATTTTTTTAATTGCCAAAAATGCCGAATTCCTCATGTTTTTGCTATGCTTTGTTTCATTATACTTGGTTACATCATAGATATAGCTGTTTCCTCTGATGGTATTGAAGTGGCGGTGGATACGCTCTGTCATGCTATCCTATGCGTTTCAAAGTAGGAAAACCTCCAATGTCTAATACCTATTCATCTTTTCTGTGATAAAAATCGTAAATTATATAAAAAATGATTTACGGTTACATTAGGGTGAGCAGTGACAAGCAGACTGTAGAAAATCAACGTTTTGAAATTAACAAGTTCTGTGAGAAGCAGA
>DGTD01000055.1 GCA_002396385.1 Bacteroidales bacterium UBA4345 | reverse complement strand
CCCTTATTCCGTGTCCTTTAAACTTAGAGCAAAAAGACACAACAAATCGATTAATGACAATAAACAACTCGTCGTTTCTGTCAAATCAACTTTTCTGCCGAAGTGCTATGAACAAGAGCGTAGTCTCGAACGTAAGCAATTAAGGCAGTCCTAATGGGCCAAAGACCTATTCGGTTGTGAAACTAAATTCACTTCATGAACTAAGCATAGCGTGACTATTTATCATTTCAAAGAGCGAGATTGTAAAAGTAATTCTTTTTTCTTGTATTTGCTAAAAAAACTCGTTAAATAATTTTAAATCGCTCGGTCGTATAATTTGCTTCGTAGACCATTAGGTACTTAACGACTTATTTCTTTTTCCGCTTATCTCCCTGCTGAATCCTGTACCTTGTTGAGCGGATGGCCTCTTGGGTGATGCCCATGATGCGGCGGACGGCCTTGTCGTCCAGGCCCATCTCGTAGAGGATGAGAAAGAATGTGTTGTGGGCGGTCTTGGGTGAGTATCTCTTTTGGATGCGACAGAAGGCGGCGAAATCGAAAGCCTTGTAGTAGTCGATAAAGCATTTGTAGTCATCATTCGACCAGCCCGATGTCGTGCCGTCTCGCTTTATTTCGTCGTAGAGCATCTTGCCCCTGACAAGGCGTGGTGAATTCTGTTTCACCAGTTCACGAATCTTACCGTTCAGTTCCTCTATCTGTTCTGCGACATCAGTATTGTCTTGTTGGTTCTTCAACTGGGCAATCTCGTTGACATAGTTGTTGATAAGCATCTGCTTCTCAGCAAGTGCAACCCGCTCTTTTGCCCTTTGTTTCGCCATTCGATAGCGGACATAAATAGCCAAAAGCACGAAAGCGATTCCTACCCATATCATTTTCCGTTGGTGAGCCTCCTGTGCGGCTTGTTCGTCAAACCGATGTTGATATTCAAGTATTGTACGATCCATTTGCACTTTATGGAGGCTGTCCGAGATTGTCATCATTCTTTTCAGTTTCTCTTGTGCACCCTCCATATTCTTATGCGCAATGTCATATTGTAACAACGAAAACAGAATTTTATCTTTAGGCCAGTTATCCTTTATCTCCTGTGCTTTCAAATTCAATAGATGAGATTGTTCCTCATCACCCTCCTGCTTATAAATCCATGCCAGATAGTTGCAAGCAACAGCCGTTACCTTCACCATCAGCGACTGCTCCAAATACTGTTTTGCCTCTTTGTACCTCCCGGCAGCCATATAATTGTAACCAATGTTTGACAAAAAGTCAGGATGAATGTTTTCGCCAACGACATCCTGGTAATCTTTCAGATAAGGCATTGCCTTGTCAGTATAGAAGGCGGCACTGTCCGTCTGTTGCAAAAAGGCAAATGTTGTGGCTATTTGCATATATGCACTACAAATGGAACTCCTTCTCCCTATTCGTAAGATGTAATCCAACGCCTTTCTTCCATAGTCCAGACACATTGGTAGTTTCCACTCTGCTGGTTGACACCTCCAATGGCATCATATATTTTGTATTTCAGCCAGATATTATCAGTCTGCTCCGCCTGTTCTTCTGCCAATTTGTATATCTCTATTGCTTTGGTCCAGTCCTCATGCTGAAAGTACAGTTCACCTTTATAATAATAACTGTCAGCCAACCGTTCTTTGTCGCCTGTTCGTTTGTAATAGCCAATGGCTTCATTGATAAGCGAGTCTGATGCAGGGAAATGATAAGTGACACAGGCCGCATGAGTCATCAGCAGATTATAATAGGCTCGTTCCGACTCATTCTTAAACGAAGCAGGGTCGTATGTAGATATAATCTGATAGGCCGAGTCGTTTTTCTCAGCCGCCAGCAACTGGTCAATTTCTGCCAGTTCCTTGGATGTCGGCAGACCACCACAACCGAAAACCAACGCCACCAAGGGTAGCCACCAGGCAATTCTCTTCATTTTCTACCATACTATTTTGGATGCAAAGTTACGAAGAAATATGTGTTCTCAGCCATGTTTTCACCCGTTTTAACCGTTTCACGGCCTCGCAAAACCGTTGTTTTTTTCTACAAATTCGATGGCAGCGATATTCTAAACACTTATCATTCAGCATCTTGAATACGTTTTCCCGCAAAACGGCACGGAATGGCGCTTATCCCTTAATTTCCTTTGTCATGTTAGGTCATTTGGCTACTTTTGCACTCAAAAACGAAAGTAATAACAAAGAATTATGAAAAGAATAATCCTATCAATCACGCTTGCTGCCCTAACAATGGGTGGAGCAGCACAGAAAACAGACAGTACACACGTCAATAATGATTCTGTAAAAGTAACCTCTGGTAATCTTTCGAATCCAGAGTTTAAGGGTGGACAAAAAGCACTGAAAAAATTCCTGTCAAAGAATCTGGAATACCCTGAAGTTGCGGCCAATTATAGCGTGGAGGGCAGCGTCATAATGACGTTTGTCGTTGGTGAGGACGGCTCTTTGTCAGACATCTCAGCCCACGACTGCAAGATTGAGCGGTTCAACACGACCAAGTTCTCACAGGAAACCGAAAGCCGTCAAAAGGAATTGAAAAAACAGTTTGCCCTATTGTTTGCAAAAGAGGGCGCTCGCGTCATTCGCAAGATGCCGAAATGGACTCCAGGGACACTCAACGGAAAGGCTGTGCGCATAAAATTCGACCTGCGCATTAGTTTTATTGACCCAAATAAGTGAACACCAGAAAATCCTCGTACCCTTGCTTCTGATTAACGAAACTGATAAATCAGTTACTATGTTTGCACCAGCAAGTGCAATAAGGACATAGTAGAGGCTGGTCTGTAAGGCTTAACAAGGACGTGAGACAGTTCTTCGTGCAAGATCATCTCAGCATTTGCGCTGTTTAGGTTTTCTTAGCCGAAAAGCCCATCTGGAATCAGTAAGCCGCCCATGGGCGGGGCGGCTCTTGAAACACTGTTTCCAGTGCGGGCACAGCCATGTTGCTGGCGGGTTGCTCCTCAGCAGAGCCCGTTTCCTCGTCCGGCTGCGGTGCAAAGTTACGGATAAAAGACCGAAATTGCGAATTGTCGTGAGATAAATAAAGGGATAGGCATAAAAATGTTGGTACGATAATAATTGGATTGTATTTTTGTA
>DGTD01000077.1 GCA_002396385.1 Bacteroidales bacterium UBA4345 | reverse complement strand
CATAGCCTCGTCGTCGCCCTTGTCGGCCAAACGCATCTGTTCCTTAAATCGTTCTTCTTGGTCGATAGGGTCGTTCAGTTCAGAATAAGCGTTCGCCAATTCCTTACCATTCACCATCAGCTCAAAACGCTCGGTCAGGCCGGGTTTAGAACGGTGCATCTTGGTAAGCGGGCTCATTTCAACCGGATAGTCGGTAATGAAAGTAGGTTGAATGAAAGTACCCTCGCAGAACTCGCCAAAAATCTCATCGATAAGTTTGCCCTTACCCATAGTGTCGTCGATTCCCATCTTGAGTGCCTTGCAGACCTCACGGATTTCATCTTCCGACTTACCATCCAAGTCGTAGCCCGTCTTTTCCTTGATAGCATCAAGAATAGGCAGACGGCGGAAAGGCGCCTTGAAACTGATCACATTATCGCCCATTTTCGACTCGGTAGAGCCATTGACAGCGATACAGATTTTCTCGAGCAGTTTTTCGGTAAACGACATCATCCAGTTATAGTCCTTGTACTGAACATAGAGTTCCATACAGGTAAACTCGGGGTTGTGCGTACGGTCCATACCCTCGTTACGGAAATTCTTGCCAATTTCGTAAACGCCCTCAAAACCGCCCACAATAAGTCGTTTGAGGTAGAGTTCGGTCGCGATACGCATATACATATCCTGATCGAGAGCGTTGAAGTGGGTAATGAACGGACGAGCAGAAGCACCACCCGCAATAGACTGCAAGGTAGGAGTTTCCACCTCGGTATATCCAGCCTCGTCGAGCGTGTTACGAAGGGTGCGGATGATAGTCGCACGCTTCTCGAAAGTAGACTTAATGCCATCGTTGACCACCAAGTCGACATAACGCTGACGGTAGCGGAGTTCAGGGTCGTCGAACTTATCGTAAGCGACACCATCTTTATACTTAACAATAGGAAGCGGTTTGAGCGACTTGCTGAGGACAGTCAGTTCAGAAACGTGGACAGAGATTTCGCCCATCTGCGTACGGAAGACATAGCCCTTGACACCAATGAAGTCGCCAATATCGAGCAGGCGTTTGAATACGGTGTTGTACATATCCTTGTTCTCACCAGGACAGAGGTCATCGCGACTGATGTACACCTGAATGCGCCCCTTGCTATCTTGGATTTCAGCGAAAGAAGCCTTACCCATCACACGACGGGTCATCAATCGTCCGGCGATAGAGACCTCTTGCTGGGGGGCATCGTCCTTAAAGTTGTTTTTCAAATCGGTAGAATAGCCGGTAACAACGTATTCGGCAGCCGGGTATGGTTCAATACCCATAGCACGGAGTTCCTTCAAGCTCTCGCGACGAAGGACTTCCTGTTCGCTCAAATCTAACAAACTCATTATATATCTAAAGAATATTATATCTAAGATACAAAATTACAAAATATCTGCCGAAAACCATCAAAGAATCCAAAAACATAGCAAAAGCGGGTCCTTTTATTTGTCTTGCTTTACTTTAAGATCGGCAAACTCCGGCTTATTGACAATACGGGATAGGGTTTCAGGTGTTATACGCAGATAAATAGCCAACACGCGTAACGGCACACGCGACAGCAACCCGGGATATATCATAGCCATGCGCCTGATACGCATTTCCAAATCGGGCGTACTCATCATAAGCGAGAAATTGATTTCGCGCATAGAGGTTATATGTGCCATGAGTTTGAACATACAGACAGCAAAACTATGGTGTTTTTCAACCAAGAAGTGCAAATCCTCGTAATTCATGAAACTCACTACAGAGGGCTCCACAGTATCGACTAATTCAAAAGACGGAGACTGTGTATGGAAAGCACGTCCGTTATGGGCGAAAGCGGGCCCCATAAGGATCCAGTTTATAAACTCCTTATCGTTGCGCATTTCAGAGGACTTAAGTGTGCCCTCTTCAATAAAATAAACGCAGTTGGCTATCTGTCCGGGCTTTAAGACCACCGTTTTTTGTGGCAGATAAGCCCTGGTAAGCCGCGCCGACACATCGTCAGCACAATCGTAAATTGGGTAGAAATGAGACAAATAGCTAATAACCCCCATAAAATCGGTTCGTTCAGTATTTGCCTTTTCCCTATTATTTTTGTTTCCCGACATTGCTATAGTTTATTTGTTTAAGAGATATTTTGTTTTCAAGATTCCAACCAGTTCCCGCATGCCTTCAGAAGCACCCTTTTGCAAAACAGTAACAGGGTGTTTGTAAGGAGATTTCACAGGTTTTGGGTCAATAAGGAAAATGGGGACCTCATCGGCGACATAGCCGAGCAGACCGGCCGCAGGATAAACCGCAAGAGAAGTGCCAATGACCAGGAACAGGTCGGCTTGCCTGACCCACTCGGCCGCCTTTTCGATATTAGGAACCGCCTCACCGAACCAGACGATGAAGGGCCTTATCTGAGAGCCGTCGTCCGCCTTGTCGCCTAAATGCAAATCGGTACCGAAAGGCCAATCGTGCGCCCGGTCCGGATTTTTAACCGACGCATATTTGGTCAGTTCTCCATGCAGATGGAGCACATTACTAGAGCCAGCAGCCTCGTGTAGGTTATCGACATTCTGGGTGATAACCCTAACGTCGAAAAACTCCTCGAGTTCGGCCAGTCCGATATGTCCATAGTTGGGTTTCAACGACTGCAGCGAGTGGTGCAGGTCGTTATAAAAGTCAAGGACGAGCTGCGGATCCCGCAGAAAGCCCTCGGGGGTGGCAACATCCTCCACCCTATAATTATTCCACAAACCATCGGCATCGCGGAAGGTACTCATACCGCTTTCCGCACTAATGCCTGCGCCTGTAAGCACAACCAGTTTCATTTTCATTGTGTTTTCATATAATAAATGCCACAATCCTCCCTATCGTGAAGGTTTGTGGCAAATGTATCAGACTTAATAATGTAGTAATTTGAAATCAAGAAGAAGGGGGAGAAGACTAAAGGAGACCGTTAATCTTTTCCACGAGCATATTTTTCGGCATAGCACCAACCGTTTTGTCGACCACCTCACCGTTTTTGATATAAAGGATGGTAGGCAGGTTACGGATGCCGAAAACAGAGCAGAGGTCTTCATTCTCGTCGGCATTGACTTTACCGACAGTCACCCCTTTCCCTTCAAAATCTTTAGCGATAGCAGCAATAGTAGGGCCAAGAGCCAAGCAAGGTCCACACCAGCTTGCCCAGAAGTCAAGTACTAAAAGGTCGTTTGTAGCAGAGACCTCTTTATAGTTATTATCAGTTACTTCTATTTCCATGAGTTTTCTATTTAGTGTTCAAAACAAAAATAGGATATAAATCGGAGTAGACAAAATTTAAAGACAAAATCTTGCCGATAAACGAGTTTTTTAGGTTTGGAATCGAACCGCTCAATTCAGTTTTAATTGCAAGACACCCTCATCAGCCATCTGTTCAAGACGTTCAATCATCGGGTAAGAGGCATTCACTTTGCATTTGCGTGCGAACAGAGAGACCGTTTTACCGGTGCTTTGTTCATGCACATGCAGATAAAAAGGCACCTCACCCTGGTTTTCCAGCAACAGTGGCAAAAATTCAGAAACGAACATATCGTCAATCTTGTCTTCGTTAATGGTGATGGTCATCTTTTGCACCAATTGTTCTTTAACAGAAGACAGCAACTGAACGTTTCCAATCTTAAACTCCAGCGCATCGTTCGGTTTACTCCACTGGAAGCGCGACTTGTACTGGCCTTCGATATAGACCGCCAAATTCTTACGGAACTTTCCGACCCAGGTTATATAGTCGTCTCCAAAGAGGGCAAACTCGTGGCTACCCTCATAATCTTCAACCGTAACAATAGCAAAAGGGGTATTTTTCTTCGTCGTTCCCTCACGCACATTGGTAACCAGTCCGCCACATGAAATCTGTTTATTGTAGAGTTTGGATTTCTGTTCTTCAGGCGGGAGGTCAAAATCGGTCATATGCGTATTTACCACATACTTCAAAGCCACGGCATAGTCGTCGAGTGGATGAGCAGAAAGATAGATGCCCACCAGTTCTTTCTCCTTGTTCAACCTTTCAAGAGTAGGCCAAGGCTCGGTTCCTTTAGGGAAAGGCGGATGCGGTATTTTCACCCCGGAGTCGTCGGCAAGGTCCGCAAAGAGGTTACCCATAAGGTTATCGTTTTTTTCGCTCTGCACCTTACTACCATAGCGAGACAATTCTTCTGCAAAAGTGCCCTTAGGCCCCTGAGCGAACATAAACTCGCGTTTAAATCCGTCGAACGAGTCGAAAGCGCCACTCAGAGCCAAACTTTCAAGCGCCTTACGGTTAAGCGAAGAAGAAGGCACACGCTCCACAAGGTCGTAAATATCCTTGAACTTTCCGTTTTGCTCGCGTTCCTTGATAATGGCGTCGACCGCGCTTTCCCCAAGTCCCTTCACACCAGCCATGCCGAAACGGATAGCCCCGTTCTGGTTAACCGAGAAGTTCAGTTCACTTTCGTTCACATCGGGTCCCAAAACCGGCACCTTCATGCGCTTGCACTCCTCCATGAACTTCGTCACCTTGGTAATATCGCTCTTGTTACTGGTCAGGTTGGCCGCCATCAGTTCAGCCGGATAATGGGCTTTCAGGTAAGCCGTCTG
>DGTD01000025.1 GCA_002396385.1 Bacteroidales bacterium UBA4345 | reverse complement strand
CTTTATTGCCGCCAGCACGCTGGCGGTGCCTATCAGCGAAATATGGTCAATTCCCCAGTGGTCTGTGAAGCCCATGTCGAAGACGACGTTGGCGCTGACGGCGTGTGCGTTCGCCACATAGATGCCGATGCCGAGGATGAAGCCCATACCCATGTTCTCGTCTGGCACAAAGTTGTCGGTCCTTAACTCGATGTTACCCCAGTTGAAGCCTGCTTCGGGGTTTTCAGGGTCGTAAACCCAGTTGCGCTTCATGTGCTGGTAGGCGCCTCCGGTGGCCGACTTCATAAATACGCAAGGTGGGAACAGCAGCATAGGGGTGTTCCCGAATTCGACTTCTGCAGCGGCAAACCAGTAGTGTTTGCCGTCTACGCGGCCGAAGCGGGCGCCTCCGTCTATGTGGAAGCCGAGTGCCTTCAGCGTCAGTTGCAGCAGCCCGGAGAAGCCGTCGCCGTATTTCACGTCGTCGTCGTACCTTGTCACGCAACCCTTGAACCGGAAGGCGGAGAAGTCGGTTTCCAGGCAGATCTGGTTCATCTGCAGTTTGGCAAACTGCCAGTGCGAGTTGGCATAGCCGGCGTATATGGTGGCTCCAAGGGTGGCGGCTAAGGTGTTCGCACCCGGAATAAGCGATATGCGGGCGGTTATGCCCAGTCCGCCGCCGTTTTCCCAGCTCTTACCGTTGCCGAGCACGCCGTAGTCGCTGAGTTTCTTCCATTCCAGCTTGCTCAGCTCTATGCCCATTCCGCTCAGCGAGAAGCCTGCTGTGCCCACCATGCCCAGCCCCTCGATGTCGACGTGCGGCTTTTCGGTACTGAGTTGGAGGCCCTGGAACGTGATGCCCTTCATGCTGAATTTCCAGTCGATGTCGAGCTGGCCCGACATCTTCAGGCGGGCGGCGAAGTCCTTCTCCTCGTTGTTGTAGACTTCCAGATACGAGCCCTTGTAGATGCTGATGTGGGCTATTTTGGTGAACGGCACCTTGTACTTCTTGTTGGTGTTGAGCGTGGCCTTCACGTCGAAAATGTACTTGTTGAGTCCGGCATTGTAGCCCACAGAACCCCTCAGACCCAATTTCATGCCGTCGGTTATCTCGTCTTTCCCGTCTCCGTTGTTGCCGTCTTCCTCCATAAAGCCGGTTTCCGCCCTGCCGCTGATGAGGCCGTCAATCGGGCGGTTTTTCAGGAAGACCATGCGCAGCGAGTCGAGAGCGACCCTGAGGCCGTCCTTTTTCTGCGCGTCGTCAATGGTGTTGATGATGTTGGTGGCCAGCACCGAGCCCGAGAAGCCATAGTCGTCTATCAGCATTTTCGAGAGCTCGATTTTGGGTTGTGCGCTGCTCTTCCTCGAAAGGAACTCCTTCGGGAAGGAGACCGTCAGCTGGTCGAGGAAGAAGCCTGTCCAACCCTCCTGCGGAATGTTGGCGGGCCAGTAGTCCGCTACCGGGAAGGCAAAGCCCGGTGAGTTGCGTTTGCTGCTGAAATCGACCAGTGCGTCCTTTATGGTGAACACGAAGTCGCCACAGCCCCTGACTTTGAAACTGTCGGCAAAGCAGATTTTGGCGATGGTGCCGCCGTCGCTCGTCATCACAAAATAGGCCCTTACGCTGTCTTTGCCGGCGGTGGCGGGCGTGAGCAGTGTGCTGTTGAAGGTGAAGCAGCCTATCAGGCTGAAGGCCTCCACACCGTTGCAGGTGAAGTCCACCCACGTGCTGTCGCCTTTGGCGCACTGTATTTCTCCGCTGCCGGCGGTCGGCATGGTTTGCAGGAACTGCAGCTTGATGTCTTTGCTGAAGTTAAATGGCGGACATTTGTCCAGCCCGATGCGTGAAACGGCCGCCTTTCCTCCCCGCAGTTTGATGTTCTTGCCCGAGAAGCGTACCAGGTCGTTGCCGTTGGTGTGGTCGAGGAAGGGCAGCTGTATCTGCACCCAGGCGTCGAGGGCGGTGTAGTCGTCATCCGTCCCGGTCGGGTCAGTGCCTCTCGCAAACCGCAGCGTGTCCAGGCTCATGCTGATGCCGAACTCCTTGAAGTCTTTCTTCAGCGGTATGGGGGTCGGGTAGTAGAGCCCGTTCTGCAGTGCGTCGGCCACGTCCAGCGCTTGCGGTGCCTCGTCCGTGGTCTCGTCCCATGCGTAGCACGTCCGTGGCAACAGCGCCAGGCAGAACACTATGTATATCAGTAGGTGTCTCATATCGAATCTTTCAGTTTTTACTCAAGATTTAAGTTGTTTTTGAATGTTTTTTGATTTACCATAGACCTCTTGTCCTTTTTTAGTTAATATGAACTGAAATGGGAACTATAAATTATCTTAATTTAATTTCAAAGTTCAGCCCATATTTATTTTTTATCAAGTTCCAATATTCTTCACAACTTTTACCCTTTAAAGGATAAGGGGCGTACAGCGTGCTTATAGGTTCAATGTTTACTTTCGTAATATAGCAAACGGTGGGACCTTCGTCATACGCAAAGCACTTCCGCTCTGTATCATAAAAGAAATCTTTATTACAATCTACATCAAGTATGTATTTTGCTTCCATTTTTTCTAAGTCGACAAGAACAAGAACGTCCCTACGATAAACCCATTTTTTCCCTAAAAAATAACGTTTGTCGTCAGATTCAACAAGCGGCTCAATATCTTTTGAAACAAGTTCCCGGCCTGATTTTTTGTTTTCATAAACCATATAGGCTTGATGGGTTTCTCGAATCCACTCATATTCTGTTTTATATCTACTTTTTATATATTTATTGAAATCTTTATAATAAAAAATCTTCTTAATGTATTTATTGTTCTTTTTTATGTACAGAATGATGTCCTTTTCTCCATTATATATATCGTCGTCTTCATCTCCAAGTTCAGAACAATAACAGATTATAGAATCTCCAGAACCAATAAAAGATGGCTCGTAAAAATTCTCAATGCAATTGCCTTTTAAAGTGTCAATGGGTACCATACTTTCTTCTGTACGGATATATAGAACCTGGTATTCCAAATCTTCTTTACGTGTCAATAGGAGCATTTTGCCTTCTATTGCATCTTCAAATTCAAGTTCCTTTTCAACTTCAATAAATTTTTGGTAGTAATCCCCTTTTTTTATGGCAATAATATCAGGCTTATCAAAAAAACTTGTTAAGGATATTGCAGGTCTAAATAATGAATGGTTTCCGATTTCTCCTATTTTGTACATCTTTTCAAAAAATCTTGCGTCTCCTTTTTTGGGCACTTCAAGAATTTCTGTTTTTTCAAACCCTTTAAAATTGAAGTCGTATGAATCTAAGGATTGAGTTTTCACATCCAAGCAAATACCAATTAATAGTATCAATAAAAAAGAAAATGATTTGGTCATCTGAGTGTTTATTTTTTATATATCCAAAAACTTATATTATTCAACAGGTTCCCTGCCATGTTTGCCCAAAGCGGGCAGTCGGCATTCTTCACGTTAGGACCACATTCTAATATGCGATTTACATATTCGGTTCTGTTTACAAAAGAAAAACTATATATATCTCCTTTGTATTCGTTTCGTTCTGTTTGGTATTCTTTTCTCATTATGTATTTTTTCTTTCCTTTAACAGTATCAACTCTATGTCTATTATTTATCGTTTTAAACATATTTCCTGGGACAACCATAAAAACATGGTTGTCTTTCTTTATACCGATAACAATTTTACCTTGCTTGTTAACTAGATCTTGAACACGCGTTAGGAAGTTTTGCCAACTTTCATTTTGCTTTATTGTGACTTTTTCAAAGTAATCATCCATTTTCCCTTTTGTAAAATCATTATATATGTCAGTTGCACGACCTTCTCCCGATATGACTCCTTTGTGAGTAATGTTATCATCAATGTCTGAGCCATTTTTTGGATACAACAACTCTGAACCTGTTATTCTATAAAAAGCATTTCTTACGCACATATTACAGCAGGCTCTGGTTGATAATTCCCTTCTTTCTTCATTTGATTTATTTATTGTTTTTACAGCTTCTTCTGCTGCTTCTGTAATTTTCTTTAATTTCAATTTGACTTCGGCCTCTGAGAGAGCAATCCCATTGTCTTGTAGTTTGTCTGACTTGCTACTATTTGGAGTTGTATCGGTCTTCTTTTTATTGTTTGATTTATCATAGATGTCCTGTGATTTGTCTGACTTGCCACTTCCTTGTGTAGTATCGGTCTTTTTACTATTCGGTTTAGCTTTATCTTTTTTAGCATTATTGTTGTCCGATTCATTTATTCCCAAGAGTTTCTTTGCCCAAAACTCTGTTCCATAATTTTTATCGTTAAAATCTTCATAGTTAATCCAGTTAGGATTATACACCATAACGAGTAATGAAGGATTTGATTGATTATCATAGAAAGAAAAAACAATATATCTGGACTTATATGCAGGGTCACTAGTATTAGTCCTAACTAAACCAACTTTGCTATTGTTGATATTTCCAAGATATGGATATTTTGTATTAGACTGTTTGATGGCGTAGTTTTTACATTGAGGATCGTCTTTCAAAGGGATAAAGAACATTTTACATTCATCAACGTTAAATATAGTTGCCATCATTTCAAATTCAGAACCGAATGTAACACCATTTTTGTTGGTCTTTCCTTTTTCAAAAGCTTTTAGGTATCTATTCACTGAATCAGATACTAAAATTTGCATGTTATTATTTACGTTGTAAGTATCTATCAAATCTTGTGTTGTTTCCTTTCTACAAAATTCGGAATATAAGGATTCAAATAATTCAAAATTATTTTCAATAGCAGTATCCTGTTTATTGCTATAGTAAATATAGTGTCCGTTCTCAGATTTTGCCCACCCATCCTCATCATCGGTCAGGAATGGTATGGTGTAGTTCTTGTGTGTGGAGATAAGGTTCCACTGCCATACGGCGAGGTGCTCGCCCTGTGGCAGTCCGTAGTCCATCAGGTTGTCGGTTTCGCCCTGGCTCACGCCCATATAGTCGAAGGCGTGCTGGAAGCTGTAGAGGCCGTGGCCCAGCTCGTGGGCGATGGTCTGCCCGTCGGCATAGGTGTCCCCGCTGGCGAACACGTAGCCCACCGGCCTGGTCAGCGGCATGTCGCCCTTTACGCCGTCCACGCTGGCTTTTGGCAGGATGAAGATGTAGGCGGCGGTGTTGTCGATGCTGTCACCGCGCTCGCTCTTGTAGAGGTACTGCAGGTAGCGCATGTCGTCGCTCTCTTCCTTGAACAGCCCCGCACCCGTTATCCCGAGGCCGTTGGCGAGCAGGCCGTCCAACTCGCTGGTGTAGAACGGCTTGTCCGCTCTGACGGTGTAGTCCACACCCAGTGGCAGGTAGATGCCGTCGAGGGTG
>DGTD01000097.1 GCA_002396385.1 Bacteroidales bacterium UBA4345 | reverse complement strand
TCTTGACACCCTTACCGCCACGGTTGGTAACACGATAGTCTTCAATCATGCTGCGCTTGCCGTATCCCTTCTCAGAAATAACGAGAATAGACTCTTTCGTTGCATCAGATACAGAAATCATACCAACAACCTCGTCATCGCCCTCGTCGAGTTTGATACCTCGTACACCGGTAGAGGTTCTACCCATAGAACGAACAGTCTCTTCATTGAAACGAATAGCACGTCCGTTCTTATTTGCCAAGATAATCTCTTGTTTACCATCGGTCAACAAAACGTCAACCAACTCATCGCCCTCATTCAGGTTGATAGCGTTAACACCCTTGGCGCGCACATTCTGGTAAGCAGACAGCTGGGTCTTCTTAATAACGCCCTGCTTAGTACAGAAAATGAGGTAATGTGAATTGTTGAACTCTTCATCGTTCAAAGAACGCACTTTAATGCAAGTATCGACCTTGTCGTCGGGATCGATGCTGAGCAAATTCTGAATAGCCCTACCCTTCCCGTTCTTTTCAGCCTCAGGAAGTTCGTAAACACGTAACCAGTAGCACCGTCCCTTCCGAGTGAAGAACATGAGCATATTCCTCATAGAGGCATGATAAATGCTTTCAATAAAGTCTGCATCGCGCGAGCTGCTGCCACGGGAACCAACGCCACCGCGGCCCTGGCTTCTGAATTCAGACAATTTGGTCGACTTAATGTAACCGAGGTGTGAGATGGTGATAACCATATCGTCGTCAGCCACAAAGTCTTCATCGCTCATTTCGCTGGCATCAGGTCTGATTTCAGTCTTACGTTCGTCACCGAACTTAGCTTTCATTTCGTTAAGTTCATCCTTAACAATACCCATGCGCATCTCGAAACTAGCCAACACCTGATTGTAGTAGTCAATCTTCTTCATCAACTCGTCGTACTCGTTGTGTAGTTTGTTGACATTCAGGTTAACCAAAGCAGCCAGACGCATCTGTACAATAGCGTCAGCCTGTATTTCATCGAACTCGAAACGCTTCATCAAGCCCTGCTTGGCCATATCGGTCGTTTCCGAAGCCCTTATAATATGAACAACCTCATCGATATTGTCGGTAGCGACAATCAGAGCTTCTAAAATAAGGGCTCTTTCCTGAGCTTTCCGGAGTTCGTACTTTGTTCTACGTGTAATAACGTCATGACGGAACTTCACGAATTCAGCGATAAGTTCCTTCATGTTCAGCAATTTCGGACGCCCGTTCACCAATGCGATATTGTTCACATTGAAAGCATACTCCAATTGCGAGAATTTGAAAAGTTTATTCAACAAGACGTTGGAATTGCAATCCCTCTTCACCTCAATTACAATTCGCATACCATCCTTATCCGACTCGTCGTTGATATAGGCAATACCATCAATCTTCTTATCCTTGGCCATTTCGCTTATCGATTCGATAAGTTCTTTTTTATTGACCATGTAAGGGATTTCGGATATGATAATCTTTTCACGACCCGATTCGTCAGTCTCGATATTGGCCTTGGAGCGTATAACGATACGTCCGCGACCCGTAGCAAACGCCTCTCTGATTCCAGCCATACCCATAATGATACCACCGGTAGGGAAATCAGGCGCCTTGATGTACTTCATCAGTTCGTCGATGGTGATATCGTTATTGTCGATATATGCCACACAAGCATCGACAGCCTCGCCCAAGTTATGAGGGGCCATATTGGTAGCCATACCTACGGCAATACCCGACGAACCATTGACGATAAGTTGCGGAATCTTCGTTGGCATAACAGTCGGTTCCCAGTTTTCTTCGTCGTAGGTACGCTGCATGTCTACCGTTTCCTTTTCAAGGTCAGCCATCACCTCTTCCGCAATCTTCTGAAGCTTAGCCTCAGTATAACGCATAGCAGCCGGAGAGTCGCCGTCGACCGAACCAAAGTTACCCTGGCCGAACACCAACGGATAACGGAGGATCCATTCCTGGCCCATGCGGACCAATGTGCCATAAACAGAAGAGTCGCCATGTGGGTGATATTTACCGAGTACATCACCGACAACACGAGCCGACTTCTTGGTTTGTTTGGAATACGTCAAACCCAGTTCATTCATGCCGTAAAGAACACGGCGGTGAACCGGCTTGAAACCGTCTCGAACATCAGGAAGAGCACGCGATACGATAACAGACATCGAATAATCGATGTACGAAGACCGCATTTCTTCTTCAATGTTGACCTTTTTAATTCTATCTTGTATGTCTTCCATTGAAAAAAACTATTTTCTCTAAAAATGCTCTAAATTACACTTTTTTTGCCATATAAGCAAGTTTTGAGTCTTTTTCGACAGTAGTAGGCAAATAGTCAGGGAATGGCGTAATGGAGAAAAAAAACGTGAAATTTGGCAAATGAGCGAAAAAACGCTCTCTATGAAAAATTAAAAAGTCTGATAGTTGGGCAACTTATTTTTAAATACAAGAAAAAAAGTGTAACTTCACAGAAAAAAGGAAAAAGGATATGGATTGTGATACCAATTTGGTGAAAATAGATACAAAGACAAAAGGAATGCTCGACAAGTACCTGTCAGACAACCAGCTTTCCACAGCCAGCAGGATTGAAATTGCCGGTCCAATGAGCGATGAAGACGTTGTTCTATTAGGCAAATACATCAGAAGTCATTCTAACATAACCTCTATCGACCTCAAATCCGTCACCAATCTGACGTCTGTTGACCATAACGCATTTGAAAAATGCAAGGCATTAGAACAGGTCATACTACCATTAAGCATCAAGCGCATAGGCGACCATGCCTTTGACCAATGCACCAATATAAAAGCGTTAGAGCTTCCCGATACGGTTGAAATTGTTGGAGACCGTTCATTCAGCGGATGTGAGAACCTTGAAAGCATCAACATTCCACATAATGTATCGTACATAGGGATCGGTGCATTTTATGGTTGCTATAAGCTGACTGACGTAAAAGTGGCCCCAGCCAACAACCGTTACGAGAACCGCGGCGGAGTGCTATTTGACAATGTAGACAAAACCCTGGTCAGATACATCCAAACCAAGCAATTGGAAAAAGTCTTTACAACTCCGGAAGGGGTTGTACACATCGGCAACTATGCATTCGACGGATGCAAAGGCCTTGTGTCGGTAATTGTAAGTGAAGGCTGTACCGACCTTGGAGAGCGGTCGTTCACAAAGTGTAACGAGCTAATAAAAATATCGCTTCCAGCCTCAATCAACAATCTCGACTATAACGCATTCGACGACTGTGACGCATTGGAGGAAATTATAGTAGACCACCAAAACGAAACCTACCAAAGTATGCGAGGGGTTCTCTACTCGAAAGACATGAGGACACTGAAGATATGTCCGAAATCTAAAAAAAGCCCGTTTTTCTTTCCCGAGACCATCGAAGTGGTTGACGAGGGCGCATTCTCAGGCTGCAAGAACATAAAATCGGTTGTCCTGCCAAATAACACAAAAGACATTAAGGCAAAAGCCTTTTACAACTGCGAAAGGCTGGAATCGATAAACATTCCAACCAGTCTGGAAAGCATTGGCGATTTTGGCTTTGCCAACTGTCACAACCTGAAAAAAATAATGGTTTACTCTTCAAATCCGCCAAAATGCGGAGTCAGTCCGTTCGCTGGAGTTGACCAGAAGAACTGTCTGATAATAGTTCCAATAGACGCAGAAATAGAATTTCGGAAAGATTATGGGTGGGATTCTTTTGAAAATATAGAAGAATCTATTAATTTAACGATTGGTTCGAACTTCACATTTACAAGGAGGGTCGGGCTCAAACTAAAACGATTCATCTTAACCCATTTCAACAAATAACTACTACACATTCATTTATACTACCTTTTAAAAATAAGAATTATGCATAATCTGATAAAAAATACAATTTGCATCTCGCTCCTGCTGTTGGGAGGAATAAATACAGCATGGGCAGTGAAGACCGTAAACGGAAAGAAATACTTCTCGTATATGGTACAGACGGGTGAAACCGTTGAAGGATTGGCAAACGCCTTTAAAGTGACCGTTGCAGAATTAGAGGAAAGAAACCCTACGTTAAAAGACGGAATCAAGGGCGGGATGATTATTTCTGTACCTGTAAAAGAAGGTATGTTGAATGACAATTTGCCAGAAATTTCCATTATAACCTACAAAGTAAAACCTGGCGACACCCTGTTTTCTCTTGCTAAAAACAACAATTCTACCATCGATGACATCATCCAGCGAAATTCGGAAGCACTTAGCGACGGCATATTACGGGCTGGAAGTACCATAAAAATTGCCAAGAACAGTGGGGGACTGAGTGGAAGCGAGGACAAGATACAGGAGCGTAAGAAACAGGAAAAATTACAGGCTGAATTAAGAAAAAAAGCAATACAAGACAGCATCAACAACTCAAAAAAGAACTACTGGCTTGAGCCTTGGACCATTATCAATGTTAAAACACCGGGCAGCATCGACACCCTGAAAAGTGAAATGGAATGGCGTACAATCACCCGTTTGAAAGTGACGGGTACCGCTAATCTGTTAGATGCGGCAGTAGTAGGCAAACGAATTTTTGAATTCGACCGCATAAAAGCGCTTGATTTACACGAAGCCACCGGCATCACCAAGCTGAGTTCGAAAGTATTCCAAGAATGTAACAGTTTGAAAGCGATATCTCTGCCAAATACCATCGACAGTGTTGGAGTAAACACGTTCATTGGTAGCGGCGAAAATTTGGAAGCACTTCGAATTTACTCTACAAAACCGCCGAAATGTACAGAGAAATCGTTTAATGGCATTAATTTTGATAAATGTTCACTAGAGGTACCACAGTCGGCGCTTACAGCATACAAGAGTTCCGCCATTTGGAATTTGTTTAAAAAGATAACAGCAATTCCAACTGCTGGCAACGAAAAATAGAGCAAGAAGGCACCTCTCAAAAAGGTGCCTTCTTTATAATAAAAAGAGACAGTACAATGAGACGTTTATTAGCATTCATACTTATGGTGTTCATTTGGGGCACCATTCAGGCACAAGAGAATTCAGACTCGGTATACGTACCGGCAAACACCGTTGTGAAGGTAAGTTACAACAACGACTTCATATTAATAAAGCTTCACAACAACAAATACGCGAAAGCGTTTCTCGACATGTTGCCCATTACCATATATATGGACCAATATATAGACAACACAACCCTTGCCAGCTCAATCAACTACAACTTTCCAGAAGAAGAGATAGAACCGGCATTGGTGAGCAAAGGAGACTTGTACTTCTACCCCAGCCTCAAACAACTGCGCTTCATACACGACTTTTACACAGCGACCTACACAGTTTTACCTATTGGCAGACAAGTTGGCAATAAAGAAATATTTAAAGAGGCATACAACGGAGCAGAGGTAACGTTTTCACGTTAAGAATCCCTAGTTTTTTTATAACGAGGACTTACCTGGTACGTAGGGGCAATATTCCTGCGTATGCCTTACCAAACCATTTTTTGCAACACATCGTGATTAGGATCATCCAAATCAAGTTCCATTTTGTCCTTCCGTCCTGTTTTAGCTCCATAAACAGGATTTCCGAAGTTTGAAGAATCCAAATAATAGCGATACAAGATGACCTTATCATAGTATTAACCAGAAGCCAGTATTGTTCTCTTATATTATATATATACACATAAAACAGAATGCAATAATAACACAATGACATATATAATATCATTTTATTTTTTCGTAAGCATTCTGTATCTCTTTAAATTTTTCGGTAAGCAGACGGATTTCGACAGCATCCTGCGTAGTATCGGGATGGTATTTTCTGGCCAAAAGATGAAAAGCCCGCCTTATTTCATCTTTGGTTGCATCGGAAGATACACCCAAGAGGGCATAATACCGCTTCATTTCTCGATTGACATTCTCTTGTTGTGTACCACCAGAGTGTTCCTGTTTGGAAAAAACGGAGCATGCCCACC
>DGTD01000038.1:46157-50327 GCA_002396385.1 Bacteroidales bacterium UBA4345 | reverse complement strand
AATGTGCGTGACTGGTTGTATGTGGTTGATCACGCACGAGCCATCGATACCATCTTCCATAATGGCAAGATAGCCGAAACATATAACATTGGCGGTTTCAACGAGTGGAAGAATATCGATATCATCAAGGTCGTTATCAATACGGTAGACCGATTGTTGGGCAGAAAAGAAGGTGAGGATATGGATTTGATTACTTATGTGACCGACCGACTTGGCCACGATGCCCGTTATGCTATCGACTCTACCAAACTGCAGAAGGAACTTGGTTGGGAGCCTAGCCTCCAGTTTGAAGAGGGTATTGAAAAAACTGTCAAATGGTATCTCGAAAACCAGGAGTGGCTCGACAATATCACTTCTGGCGATTATATGAAGTATTATGCTAGTATGTATAATAACAGATAATAAACCTGTTCAATGAATTAAAATGTTGCATTATAAAAATGAGGCATCTTTTGCTCCATTTATTTTGCATAAATTAGAAAAGGCGGCTGATTTTTCAGCCGCCTTTCTTGTTATGACTTATGCTTATTATTCAGCCTCTTTAATGTCAATCTTAAGGTTGAGTTCGTCGAGCTGTTTGTCGTCGATGGTGCTTGGTGCGTCAAGCATAACGTCGCGACCGCTTGTGTTTTTAGGGAATGCGATAACGTCGCGAATGCTGTCGAGTCCGGCAAAGATGCTGACCCATCTGTCGAGACCATAAGCAAGGCCTCCGTGAGGAGGTGCACCATACTTGAAGGCGTTCATCAAGAAGCCGAACTGCTCTTGTGCACGCTCTTCGGTGAAGCCTAAGATGCGGAACATCTTGTCTTGTAGCTTCGGGTCATGAATTCTGATGGAACCACCGCCAACCTCAACACCGTTGCAAACCATATCGTATGCGTCGGCTCTGACTGCGGCTGGGTCGGTGTCGAGCAACGGAATGTCTTCGTCTTTTGGATGGGTGAAAGGGTGGTGCATAGCCATCAGACGGCCTTCCTCATCGCTCCACTCGAACATAGGGAAGTCAACCACCCAAAGGAGGGCAAACTTGTTCTTGTCACGGAGGCCGAGTTGGTTACCCATTTCAAGACGCAGCTCACACAGCTGTTTGCGGGTCTTCATAACATCTGGACCGCTGAGGATGAGGATGAGGTCGCCTGGCTTGGCGTTCATCTTTTCCTTCAAGTCCTGAAGGACATCCTGGCCGTAGAACTTGTCTACACTCGATTTTACAGTACCGTCTTCCTGAACGCGGGCGTAAACCAATCCTTTTGCGCCAATTTGTGGCTTCTTGACGAAGTCGGTCAGTTGGTCGAGCTGTTTGCGGGTGTAGCTGGCGCAGCCTTCTGCGCAGATACCGCCGATGTATTTGGCTTCGTTGAAAACGGCAAAGTCGGCCTTGCCGTCGAAAACTTCTTTAAGTTCCACGAACTTCATACCGAAGCGGAGGTCTGGTTTGTCGCTACCGTAGTACTTCATAGCGTCGTCCCAGCTCATTCTTAGGAATGGCTCTTTCAGTTCAACACCCCTGATGGTCTTGAAAAGGTGTTTGGCCATACCTTCAAACATGCTGATGATGTCTTCCTGCTCAACAAACGACATTTCGCAGTCGATTTGGGTGAACTCGGGCTGACGGTCGGCACGAAGGTCTTCGTCGCGGAAACACTTTACAATCTGGAAGTAGCGGTCCATACCGGAAACCATCAGCAACTGCTTCAACGTTTGCGGACTTTGTGGCAGTGCGTAGAACTGGCCCGGATTCATACGTGAAGGAACAACGAAGTCGCGTGCGCCTTCTGGGGTTGAACCAATCAGCATTGGGGTCTCTATTTCCAAGAAGCCTTTGCTGTCGAGGTATCGGCGGACCTCCATCGTCATTTTGTGGCGAAGTTCCAGATTTGAACGGACATTAGAACGACGCAGGTCGAGGTAGCGGTACTTCATTCGTAGGTCGTCGCCACCGTCGCTATTTTCTTCAATGGTGAACGGAGGGGTGAGCGAAGCGTTGAGCACATTCAGCTTGCCGACGATGATTTCAATTTCGCCAGTTTCCATGTTTGTGTTCTTGTTGCTGCGTTCGGCAACCTTTCCTTCGACCTGAATGACGTATTCACGTCCTAATTTGTTCGCTTCCGCACAGAGGTTCGCATCGATTTCATCGTTGAAAACCAACTGGGTAATACCATAACGGTCGCGGAGGTCAACGAATGTCATACCTCCCATTTTGCGGGTGCGTTGTACCCATCCGGCCAAAGTAACTGTTTGGCCAACATTGGCGAGGCGCAACTCTCCGCATGTGTTTGTCCTGAACATATTTGTTTTTTGTGTTGTTATTTTTCTTTATTACTTACAAAGATACGTGTTTTTTATCATACCCTTGTCTATGGGTGCCTAATAAGTTTCAACTTTATCGCAGCTTTCTAAATAAATGCTATATTGTTCATAACTTGGCTTTTCTCTTGATAGAATCGTGAGGTATTTTTGATAATTTTGTAGAAGTGGGAATGGTGGAAAGCCGATTACCTGCAATAAGAAAGAATAATTATACGATTTTATGGCAAGTGAAAAAAGTTTGGTGTCTATATCACAGTATGGTAAAGATAAAATCTTAAGCATACTCGATAGAGCGGCACAATTTGAACAGAATCCAAACCAAAAGATACTCGATGGAAAGGTTGTCGCAACTCTGTTTTTCGAGCCGTCAACCAGAACCCGACTTAGTTTCGAGACCGCAGCTAACCGTTTAGGCGCTCGCGTCATTGGCTTCAGCGATGCCTCTACCTCTAGCACGACCAAAGGTGAAACCTTGAAAGATACCATTACAATTGTCGCCAATTATGCCGATGTTATTGTTATGCGCCATTTTATCGAGGGTGCTGCCCGTTATGCCAGCGAAATATCGAAAGTACCTATCATTAATGCGGGTGATGGCGCTAACCAACATCCGACCCAGACTTTGCTCGATTTATACTCAATAAGGAAGACACAGGGTAAACTCGATAACTTAAAGGTTGCCATGGTTGGCGATTTAAAATATGGACGTACTGTACATTCGTTGATTAATGCTTTGTCGCATTTCAATCCGACTTTCAAGTTCATTTCTCCTAAAGTTTTGGAACTACCTAACGCTTACAAGTTGTTTTGTGATGAAAAGGGCATCAAATATGAAGAAACATCGGAATTGAACGAGGATGCTATTGCCGATGCCGACATCCTTTATATGACACGTGTACAAAAGGAACGTTTTACCGACTTGTTTGAATATGAGAAGGTGAAAAATATCTATGTCTTGACTAACAAGTTACTTGAAGGGACTAAAGACAACCTCCGGATTCTTCATCCGCTGCCTCGTGTTGGTGAAATTGCCGATGAAGTCGACCAAAATCCGAAAGCTTATTACTTCCAGCAGGCGCAAAATGGACTTTATGCCCGCCAGGCTGTTATTTGTGACTTGTTAGGTGTTTAAATTTGTTGTTTTTATGGAAAAAGATGCTTCTAAAGAAATGAAAGTGGCAAAACTGTGCAACGGTACAGTTATTGACCATATACCATCCGACAAACTCTTTAAGGTTATATCGTTGCTTGGTCTTGAAAATTTTAACAACCAGGTGACTTTCGGCTATAACCTCGATAGCAAGAAAATTTCAAAAAAGGCCATTATAAAAATTTCAGACCGTTTTCTTCAGCCCGAAGAGGTGAACAAGGTGGCGATAATTGCACCGAAAGCCAAAATCGTTATGATTCGCGATTACGAGGTGGCTGAGAAGATACAACTGGAATTGCCCGACGAAATCTGTGGCGATGTGAAATGCCTTAACCCTAAATGCATTACAAACAACGAGCCCATGAAGACAAGGTTTGTGGCTATTAACAAGGCTAAAGGGCTGTTTATGTGCCACTATTGCGAGCGTGCGGTAAGCACAGAAGAGATGCTTTTAA
Organism: Bacteroidales bacterium UBA4345; assembly: GCA_002396385.1. Lineage (GTDB taxonomy): Bacteria > Bacteroidota > Bacteroidia > Bacteroidales > Paludibacteraceae > Physcocola. The sequence continues at coordinate 46,406 of DGTD01000038.1, read as the reverse complement.
AGGAATAAAATTGGTGGTTGCGTTTTTTTATTTCAAATAAACCGCCTATCTTTGCCATAGAATTACAGCACGATACCATAAGTTGTGGGTTTCAGTGTTCATCTTAAATGGGGTTGACTGGACTTGACAGCGGGTAGAGACGGTATGTAAGCATGCAGTGCGCTGGTGGCTAGCACTATAATCTGGAGACCAAAAATTTAACTGGCGAAAACAACTACGCTCTCGCTGCCTAATCGAAGTACAGTAGAT
>DGTD01000038.1:2875-46096 GCA_002396385.1 Bacteroidales bacterium UBA4345 | reverse complement strand
ATCTCGGCACCAGGTGCTGAGACGGGACTTCTCCCAAGCGCCCATGCCCTGAGGCTACTTGATACGGAGGAGCAGATAAATCGGGGATAGTCTTGTTTGGCCTCGCAAACAGGATGAGATTTAGAGGATAAGGTCGCGGTTGGATGGCTCAGGTCTTGCTTCGACTCGAAAATTTAAACTGCAGCTAAGCATGTAGAAAGCCTATTGGCTCCTCGTTTGGACGAGGGTTCGAATCCCTCCAGCTCCACAAAAACGGCCGTTGAATACGGTCGTTTTTTTGTTGTGTTGGTAAAAAACACTATTCATAACTCTAGCCCCAAGTTTTTGGTTAACACCAAAATAAATTCTATATCTTTGTAAATACAGAACAGTTATCTGGCTCAAAACCGTTGGCGTTATAATTTCGTGTGATTGAACGATTTAAGACGGTTCGTGCGCTTGGTGTTTTTCGTGCTCAAAAACGAAATATGAAAAACTTACAGCATTCTCGTAGTAGCCGCCAGGGTAGAACGGGCGGAGCACCTGTTTGCCGGTCATGTCGTAGACCTCGCCCACATACTGGAGCACCGCCTCGTAGACGTCTTTAGGCGTGTAGGTGTCGTCGGTGGTCTTCGGTCCATCCTTGAATTTGGCCACGTAGCTCTCGTAATCGTGGAAGACGATGGGGTTATGACTGCCGCCCTTCAACCTTTTGGGCGCCTGTTCCTCTTCGGGTGCTTCAAACTGGCTCAGCGGTGTGCTGGCTTTCTTTTCCTCAGTGTCGTCAAATAGCGACAACTGCCTGTATTTCTGTGTCTGTTTCATGATTTTCTAATTTATGTTTAAAAACATGGGCTGAAATTGCTTGGTTAAAAAATTGTTGTGTAACTTTGTGGTGTCTGAAATGACAACCGCATAATCCACATAAGTAGGTGCTTTGCAGCACCAGTGGTATGCGTTTTTTTTATTGGTCACTTTCTCTGATGTGGTAAAACATCTCAAAACCATTTTCGTGTTGTTCAGTTTTTACAATCCATTTCTTTCCGTTGTATACGAATGAGTATACAACATAATTAATTACGCCCCTATTTGTTTTATTTTGGATGTTCTTTTTTGCCCCTTCGGAGTTGTCTTTTCCTTCCCCAAGCGCGCTTATTCTCTCAAATTGCAGCTCTTCATGGTGTTCCCAAATGTATTTCTCCGCATCCAGCCGGTTTATAGTCCAAGCATGATAAACAAATCTTTTAAGTGATTTTTTCGATTTTAGAATTAGACCGGTTTTCATATTTGCATACGATTTTACTGCATCATGTACTGGTAAGGTATTTAAAACCGCTTTTCGTTCTTCATTTGTTGGTTCTAAATCCCCATTGTCATGCATGCTTCTTATTGACGTTAAATCGAGTAATTTGCACAAATTGCAATTCTCGGGGCACTTTAATTTTTCAGCATTGAATAACCTGCCAAGCCTAGCCTCCGCACCGCCTTTGGCGAGTTTTAGCCAGATGCAGGTCTGTGGTTGTAGGTAGAAGGGGAGGTTGCGGCTGTACATCTCCGCCTTCTTGGCTGGGTTGCTCTCCAGTCCCTTGGCGGGTGTTGGTTCATCTTTCAGAATGCGTTTTAGCGTATATTCGACAGACTTGCACCATTTTATCACTTAGGCAATAGATATTTGCAATCTGTTGTCGCTTTTGCCAACTGTGGTTTGAAAGAAGTTGTTAACTTTGTATTATACACAATCCCTTATTGTGGATTCATTAACTAGTCGCTGTAAAAACATGGGAAACAAACTCAATTCTGTTGACACATTAAAATCTAAACTGGCTAACGTTTTTGACGATGACTTCGAAACCAACCAGTGGCGAAATTATGCCGATTTCTTGATTTTGTCTGTCATTGTACTCTCTACAATAGAGATATTTTTTAGCACTTTCGACTCCATTGAATCGCAATATACAGACTTACTTCGCTACATCGACTTTTTCACTACCGCATTTTTCACTGTAGAAGTGGCGCTAAGAATATGGACTGCCGATTTAATCGACAGAAGGTTTTCTGGCTTTTGGGGACGTATAAGGTATTGTTTTACTTTCTTTGGATTCATTGACATTATTTCAACTTTTCCGTTTTACGTGAACCTCTTTGTCCCTATCGGTTACACAACCTTTAAGATGTTCAGGGTGTTAAGGTTGCTGCGGTTCTTCCGGTATATGAAGTCGTTTGCGTTGTTGAAAAGGGCGGCATTGTCGAAAAGTAGGGAAATGATGGTTTCGCTGCAATTTTTGTTGGTTGTGACAATCTTGCTTGCTTTTTCCCTTTTTTTCGTAGAGCATGAGGCACAGCCGGATAAGTTTAAAAATGGGCTCGATGCTTTTCTTTGGGCGTTCGGACAGTTTGCCGGCGACTCGGGACAATATGTTGTCAACAATCCGCCTGTTACGAGTGCGGGTCGGCTGATAACCTATTTACTAGGCATCCTCAACATCGCAATTGTGGCGGTGCCTGCCGGCTTGTTGGGATCGGCTTTTGTCGATGTAATGGAGGAAAAGAAACGCCTAGAGCGTCTTGAAGAAAACAAGTTGAAACTAAAATACGCCTTTAAGCGCGAGTTGGACCGTTTTACGAATTACAGGGTCGTTCCTTTACATGCTTCGGTTGAAGATATTCAGATTAAACTTCAACTATCTATTGAGGAAATATTAGATATTGTGCATAATTCCAATAATTTCCGCTTTTGCAATATGGCTAAAACGATTCCAAGAGAATTGCGTCCGCAAGATAAATTGGTGGTGGAGAATTTCTTTACGAATACTGATTATGGCTGCCGAATTAATCGGAACTCTAATGTTACTATTGTGTCTACGTCGAGTTACGATCAGCCAGCTATGGGGAATTTTGCCTATTATTTGGCTATGATGGGTGGCTTTAACTATTTAAGTAAGGAGGCAGAATCGAATCCGTTGCATCATGTTTCTTATTACAACATCAACAAACAATACTTTGAAGACTCAGGAGAAAAAATTGTGAATTCTGTGTCTGTTCTAGAAAGAGTCTGGACTGCTATCGTGGGAAAGAGATCGGTGGAATCGGAAATCGAAAAAAAGTTGGACGTAAAGAACGAAAAAGAAAAGGAGGTAAAGTGCCTTCAACAGTTCTTGAACGATGTTGCAGAATTATCAAGCGGGAAGTGGGTTATATTCCTTTTATCGACAAACGAGCGCTATGATACGGCTGTCCATTTCTCTACAGGAGTGGCAAAAGGGGCGGGACTGCAGCAGAAACCTTTGGCTGATGCTTCGGTTTTTTCTGAACTTTACAGTGCATTGTCTGTAGATTTGCAAAAAGGTTATGGATTGCTGTGCGATTGTGACCGGTATTTTGATACAAGCAATGCCTCAAACATTGGCCGGATAATAGGAGCACCTGAAAGGATGAATGCATTCTCCATCTTTTTTTCTTATGATGTCACTTGTAGGAATTCAGCCTATTTGGCTATTGCCCAAACAATGGCACGTGTTATTAAGCAGCATCTGGATTCTGACGGGCAGATAAATACCGGTGAAATGGAGGAGTATGGATATGGTTTCCCGTTGATTCAGACAGAATAAATACGAAACGAATTCTTTTTGTTGATTATGGTGAGGTTTTTATAATCATGTTCAAGTATCTAAACTAGAATGTTAAAATGTGAGAGAATGATGTTTTTTTTGGGACTTAATTTTTGAAATATTAAAATAAAAATGCAATTTTGTAATGATTGATAATCTATGTACAACCGATCTAAAGAAATAGAGGACTGGTTACGTAGATGTAATTGTTCCTAAACAAAAAGACTTCTATTAATTTATTTTACTATCTAAAAAAATGAAAAAATTTTTCTTTATTAGTGTTGCCTCTTTGGCATTGGTTTTCACTTCTTGTAACAAAAAAGCTGCTGATAATAAGGTAGAAGAACCTGCTGCTACTGAAACTGCGGCTCCTGCTGAAACTGCTGCTCCTGAAGCTGCTGTTGCTCCATCTGCAATGGAACAGCTTAATGAAATTGCAAAGCTTGTTGAAGTCGCTGCTACTTCTGAAGACCTCAAGGCTGCTGCTGACAAGTATAACGAATTCAAAGCTAACATCAAGACTGTTGCTGACGCTCTTTCTGATGCAGACAAGGCTCAGTTGCAGGAACTCTTCAAGACTGTAGGCGAAAATATCGTAAAGAAAGAACTTGAACTCAGCAAGAAGTAATTTCTTCTAGTTTAGATTTTTTTATTTAGAGACTGTTTTTGTTTTTTTAGCTTTAACGGTTTCTGTTTTTTCTCACTTTATTTTTATTCGAATATGGCTAAAAACATTTTTGAAGTAAAGACCGAAGAAGGTAACTTGAACGTACGTGCTGCTGGCGATACTTCTGCAGCAGTTGTTGCAAAACTTGCAAAGGGCGCACTCGTTGAAGTTCTTTCAGTAGAAAATGGTTGGGCAAAGGTTGAAGTTAACGGCAAATCGGGTTACTGTGCTGCCGCTTACCTTGCTCAGGCTGACAATGCTTACGAAGTAACAACTAATAGCGCAAACCTCAATATCCGTTCTGCTGCTTCAACTTCTGCCGAAGTTCTCGGTCAGGCTGCAAAGGGACAGGTTCTTAAGGTTGTTAGCACCGACGGCGATTGGGCTGAAGTTGAGTTTAACGGTAAGAAGGCTTATGCTTCTCTTCAGTATCTTACTCAGGTTACTTCTGCCGACGTCAACCTCGCTGAAGCTGCAGCTCAGAGCTCTAAGTTGATTGACTCAACTGACCTCTTTGGTTAATCTAATAGAATTCTAAAAAAAATGATAGCGTGGTAGTCGCAGACTGCCACGCTTTTTTGTTGAATGGTCGTTTTTTCGGAGTGAAATCCAAACAAAGAGTGCTTCTCTTATCTTTTTGCTAAAATTTCCTTAAATTTGCGCTTAGAATTTAAATCACATTGTATGGCCGATCAGAGATATATTATGCGTGGCGTTTCTGCTACTAAAGAAGATGTGCACAACGCCATAAAAAATATTGACAAAGGATTATATCCAACTGCATTTTGTAAGATTATTCCAGACATTCTGGGGGGCGACCCAGATTACTGCAACATTATGCATGCCGATGGAGCCGGCACAAAATCGTCTCTCGCATACCTGTATTGGAAAGAGACAGGCGACTTGTCTGTTTGGAAGGGTATTGCCCAAGATGCGCTGATTATGAACATCGACGACCTCCTTTGTGTGGGTGCTACCGACAATATATTGGTTTCATCGACGATTGGCCGTAACAAACTGTTGGTTCCTGGCGAGGTTATCTCGGCTATCATTAACGGCACTGACGAACTTTTGGCCGAACTGCGTGAAATGGGTGTCGGTGTTTATGCTACGGGCGGTGAAACTGCTGATGTGGGCGACTTGGTAAGAACGATTATTGTTGATAGTACTGTTACCTGCCGTATGAAGCGTTCCGACGTTGTCGACAACAAGAATATCGCTCCTGGCGATGTAATTGTGGGTATGGCCTCTTATGGTAAGGCAACTTATGAAAAGGAATACAACGGTGGTATGGGTAGCAATGGTTTAACCTCTGCCCGCCATGATGTGTTCTCGAAATATCTGGCTGAAAAATATCCTGAAAGTTTCGATGCCAATGTACCAGATGAACTGGTTTACTCTGGTGGGTTGAAACTGACCGATTCTGTCGATGGTTCTCCGCTAAATGCAGGAAAATTGGTTTTGTCTCCAACAAGGACTTATGCCCCTGTTATCAAGAAATTGCTCGATGAAATGCGGCCAAAAGTGCATGGTATGATTCATTGCTCTGGTGGTGCTCAGACAAAAATTCTTCATTTCATCAAGAATCTGCGTGTTGTTAAAGACAACATGTTCCCTATTCCTCCTTTGTTCAAGACCATTCAGGAACAGAGTGGTACCGATTGGCAGGAAATGTATAAAGTCTTCAATATGGGTCACCGTATGGAAGTGTACGTTAAGCCAGAAGACGCACAGAAGGTTATCGACATTACGAAGTCGTTTGGTATCGACGCACAGATTGTGGGGCGCGTAGAGGCTTCCGATAAGGCCGAGGTTGACATTACCAGTCCTTATGGCCAGTTCCACTACGAAGGCTAATAGAGCGACTAAATAGAAAAGGAAGAAGGCAGCTTTTTGAAGGCTGCCTTCTTTTTTATTTCCCTTTAAGGGTGACTAGCGGAACCAGCATTTCCTCCATCGATATTCCTCCATGTTGGAATGTGTTCTTGTAGTACTGCACGTAGTAGTTGTAGTTATTCGGATAAGCAAAGAAGTCGTCGTTGCAAGCAAAAATAAAGTGTGTACTGATGTTTGGTGACGGCAAACCAATTCGCTCAGGTTTTGTTATGTTGAAAACCTCTTTAGGGTTGTAATCGAGGTTTTTCCCTTCTTTATAACGAAGGTTGGTGTTCGTGTTCTTATCGCCAACCACTTTAATGGCATTGCTTACTTTGATGGTTCCATGGTCGGTAGTAATAACAACTTTATATCCAGTTTTAGAAACCTGTTGGAAGAAATCCATAATAGAAGAATGCTTGAACCAGGAAGTTGTTAACGAGCGGTATCCGCTATCGTCAGCAGCTAACTCTCTGATCATTTTAGAGTCGGTACGCGCATGCGACAGCATGTCTACAAAATTGAAGACAACAACGTTCAATTGTTTATCGAGGTTTTGTTTCAGGTTGGCAACAAGTTTCGAGCCACTGGTCGTGTCGTTAATTTTATGATAACTGAAAGTGTATTTTTTCCTAAACCGCTCAATTTGTGTCCTAATCAGTTCTTCCTCGTACTTGTTCTTACCTTCTTCCTCGTCTTCGTCTACCCAGAGCTTGGGATACATGTTCTTTATCTGAAGTGGGGTTAAACCCGCGAAAATAGCATTACGTGCATATTGTGTCGATGTAGGCAGCATGGCACAGTAGAGCTGTTCTTCCTCAATAATATATTCGTTTCTGAATAATTCTTTCACCGCCCTCCATTGGTCGAAACGGAGATTGTCGAAAACAACGAAAAAGACCTTTTCGCCCGCATCAAGCATCGGAAACACCTTTTTGTGCATAATGTCTTGACTCATCATCGGGCGTTCGGCACCTTGCTCAAACCATTTCTCGTAATTCCGCTTGATGAATTTGACAAACGTAGAGTTGGCTTCGTCTTTCTGCATTTTTAAGATCTGGTCCATATTGTTGCCGGAAGACGCCAATTCTAGTTCCCAATAAACGAGTTTCTTATAAACCTCAATCCAGTCGTTGAACGTCAGGGAATCGTTTATCTGCATGCCGATGTTGCCAAATGCCGAGCGGTAACTGTCGGTCGTGGTTTCTTGTATGATTTCTTGTTTGTGTATGTTCTTTTTTAAAGAAAGGAGTATTTGGCTCGGATTGACAGGTTTAATCAGATAATCGGCAATTTTGTTACCAATGGCCTGATTCATCAAATCTTCTTCCTCGCTTTTAGTTATCATTACAATAGGCACCGTATTGTCTATTTCCTTTATTCTTGCAAGCGATTCCAATCCACTCAACCCCGGCATATTCTCATCTAGGAAAACAATATCGAAGTGCTCGTTTTGGCAAGCTTCCACTGCATCTTGACCATTGTTGACGCAGACGACAGAAAATCCTTTTGACTCTAAAAACATAACATGGGCTTTCAGTAACTCTATTTCGTCGTCAGCCCAAAGAATTCTTTCTTTTCCCATAATCTATCGTTTTTTAACGGCCAAGATACAATCGACGGAACAGTTCCATATAGACATTGATGTTGCCAGACGATTTAAGCGCTTCCAAATTGTCTTCAGATATCACAATCCTACGGTGTGGCACTTTGTCGAGCGCATCGCGCAATCCGTCGTCTTTAGCTAACTGCAACAGGTACGACTTGGCAGTCTTCGCACCTGGCAGGATGCCGACTTCCAGCATTTGGCTAAATCCTTTACCTGCTGTTTTAGAAACTTTCAGGTTGAGGAGCGGCTGTTTCTCGCTGTTGAACTTGTTGATGGCCTCAATCAGATTGGTAACATCGGCCTCTTCTTTGGTGACGATAATAACAAACTTATGGTCGGCATCGACATCGTAGGTGTACAGCCCTTTATACTTTTTCAGTTCCTTCTTTTCCTTTGGAGCGGTTTTCTGAGGGACAATAGGCTCTTGCGTCTTTTCTTCAGCCTTGTTTTCTACCTTCTTCTCGGCCTGAGGCTGTTGGTTGTCCTCTTTTTTAGGTTCCTCCTTCTTTACTTCGTTTTCTTTTGGTTCGTTCTGTTTGATGGTGCTGTTGGTCTTCATCAGGTCGTCGCCTGTTTTTACAGCTATTTTGCTGGCGGCGTTTTTCAAACTGTCGATGGCCTTTTCCTCGCCAATCAGTTCAATTTTCGTCGACGCTTTCTGTTTCTTGCGGTGCACAATGCTGTCTTGGTAGAACTGTTCGTATTGCTCAATGGTAAATCCACGGCCAATCAGTTCGCTATTTTCTGCCGAAATGACAAGGCTTCTGTGCTTCTTACCTTGCAACAGCTTGTTCATGTCGTTGTCTTCGTCAATACCTTTGGCATACCAAAGGGCTTCCTCCAAATTGTCGAGTCCTGAAACCACCAGTGTACCATTCTTAACACGGAGGTCGAAGTCCTTAACCAAGAATTTGGTGAAGTTATATGAAGCCGTATAGTACAGTAACCAGTTTTCTTTAACCTCGGCAGGGTCGGTAATCAGATAATAGAGGTATGGGGTCTTCTCGTTATAACGGAAACCCTTCAATTTAGGTTCGCCTGTCGCGATGGAGTCGTTCAAAACTTTTTCACGAATGTTGGCGAGATTGCTGTTATTTCCAGCCTGTGGTGTGTTGCCTTGTGCCATAAGGGCTAGAACGTCTTTAGCCATGGTTGCAACGTCGCTGTTAGGGTAGCGTGCCAACAGGGTATTCAAAGAGTTGGTCAACGAGTCTTTGTCTCCCAATTTACCAGCGCTGAGTGACTTTAACAGCATAAATTTCGGAATCAGTGGAGAAACAGGGAATTCTTTCTCCATCCTGTTGGCTGTAGACATTACCTTGTTATATTCACTGTTCAAATAATCTTTATATGTTTGCTCATAAATAGAGTCTTCCATCGCCATCATGCGTTCCAGTTGGGCGCGGAAGTTTGGCTGAGAGAGTATTTTTGCGTACTTGCTGTCAGGGAATTTTGCAAGTAGCTCAGACTTGTATTTGTCTTTTCCTGCCTCGTTCCCTTCCTTTTCTTGGTTTCTGTAACATACGAACAAAGCATCGGCTCCTCTTGGGTCGTTAGGGAAGCGGTGCACAAACTCATTGTAAGTTTCTTCTGCCTTCTTGTTGTCGTTCAATTTGTCGTTGTAGATGTTAGCCATCTCAAACAGGGCATCAGCTATTTGCTTGTTTGCAGTGGCAATCTGTTCCTCTCCTTTTGGTATTTGGTTTAAATAATACTGAGGGTTCTTATTGTCGACCACCGAGTTTTGTAATTTAGGGGTGCTATCGTTATCTGTAGCCTCATTTCCTTCTTCTAACTCAGTGCTTGTGTTATCGGTGTTATCATCTATTGCGATGAAAGCTTTGTTTTTGCGATTCCAGTTATCCTCGAGTCGTCTGTTACCGAATTTACGTTGGAACTCTAGTTTACCTTTCGATACAGTTTTCGGATTATAGAAATACCAGTCGGCAGTTTGAACACCTCCCATGGCTCTTTTGTCCATTATAGCCATGTTTTCAATTTCAGTGTCTAACTGTTTGTTCCTAAGTTCTTCTTGTCTGATTCTTTCCTGTTCCTTTCTTTCCTCTTCTTTCAAGAGCTCTATTTGTCGTTGAGCGGCAGCCAACTGTTCCACTTTGCTCATTTTGCTAAGAGCAATCAGGCTGTCTTGAAGATGAACAATGTTGTATTGTTGCGCAAGTTCTCCAAGAACTTGCGCCAAATTGTTGATTCTAGTGTAATTCGGATAATTTTGGTCTATTAGAACAACCGCATCGGTGAAACAAGGTTCAGCCTTTATATATTCCGCTTTGTTGTAGTATAACGTTCCAAGGGTGATAAGAGACTGAGCTTTGTCCAAGCCATTACGGGTACTTTTCTCAATGGAAAGTTTGTAGTTGGCAATAGCGTTAGTGGTGTCTTGTTTACGGAGGTAAACATTACCGATGGCATAATAAATTTGGTCGAGATAGTCTTTATTGTTGTTTTTCTTGGCCATTTTCAAGAGCGACTTGATAAGGGCTTCGCTGTCCTGCCCCTCGTATACCTCTGTCTGTCTGATGCGTGAATTGAAAGCCATTTGGTAGTTAGGACTTGATTTGATGACCTGACCGTATAGTTCGTAGGCCTTAGCGTTTTGTCCTAATGCTTGGCATATTTGTGCGGCAACAAAACGGTAACGAGTCTTGATTTTTTTCTTTTTTTCGTTTTCAATTGCAGTATAGAGGTAGGGTAAAGCCTCTGCCAACTCTCCATTCTTTATTTTTAAATCGGCGTAAGTAGCCGAGTAAAATCCGTTAATAGAAGGGGTAAAAGCCTCGTCAGACAGGTTCTCGAGCGTGCCTTCTGCTTCGTAGGTCCAGTCCATTTCTCTAAGAGCTCTGGCTTTCCACACCGAAGCTTCTGCTACTAGTTCCTTGTTCTCAGGGAAGTGTTTGATGATGTAGGTGAAAGTTGCTGAAGCAGCCAAATAATCGTTAGAATAAAATTTCGCCTTACCCAAAAGCAACCACACATCGTACATCTTTTTGTTGAATTCTTCCTTGTTGTAGAATTCCATGTATTTAGGATCGCGTGTTCGGTTTACATCCTTTTTCGGCTTTTTCTTTATAGAGTGCTCTTTGATAGCTTTCTGACATTTCGTCTCAACAATGGTCATATCTGTCTTCGCAATACCTTGGGTCGACTTATTGCTGATAGCAAACATGTCTATAATATGTGAATAGTCAGGTTGGTATTGGTCCTCGACCTTCTTCTCGCCTTTCTTGTAGGCTTCGTTCGCATTAAAGTATACGTTGTATTTGGTCGTGAAACTGTGATAGAAACGTCGTCCGGCCGTGTTTTTCTTTGTAGAACAACCTGATAAAGCAATTACCGAAGCAACTGCAAGGAATAAGTATGTTTGTCTAGTTTTCAAAACTGTATGATTTTGGGCTGTTAAAAAGCGCAATTTATTAAATATAACTCGTTAGTATCCTCCTTTATTTTATAAAATGGATACTTCTTACAAATTTACAAAATTTTGCTGATTTCTTGGCTTTTAAACCTTTGATGTGGAAATAAAAAAGCAGCCACTCAAATAGGGTGACTGCTTTTACGTGTATTTGTTACTGTTTATACAGGAGATACCCAGTCGTTCGGATTAAGATATGCATAGATAAAGCTATATGCAATACCCGATATTAGAATCAGTTTTGTCAGCAGCAGGCATATTTTGTAGTCTTTTGCGAATTCGGCATTTTTAACGAGAACACAAAGTCCGATGGAAAATGCAAGAATTGAGCAGATGTAATAGCTGACTGTAATGAGTTGCAATTCTTCCAGATGGTTGATTACCGACACAATACATACTGTGTTGATAATCATCGACAACAAATAGATGGTATATTTGGCGTTTTGTTGACCAAATACAATAGGAATAGTATGACATTCCATTTCTCGTTCTCCCCTTTCTTCGTATAAATTGCGAACAATTTCGTGTATGAAGACCACAGCAAAAACAAATAGTGAGAAGTAAGCGATGATTTCGTAATTGTAATTGATGGTGGGTGTTGCTTCGCTTAAGTTGTCATCGGTAATTAATATGCCGTTTGACGAAAGTTTTTCCATCCACCAGCGCATTATGGCTCTTCCTTCAAACAATGCCATAATAAAGGGGATTAGAGCGGCTGATAGCGATATTATCAGGTTACCAACAATCAATATTCGTTTGTAACTGGAAGAATAGAACCATAATAATCCGACTACAGTTACCAGTATGAAACAAAAATCAACACTTTGTGTGATGAAACCTAGAACAGCTGAACATAGTACGGCGGCAACGCAAAGAACAATATACAGATTCATTGCTGCATTTTTGCTAATCTCGTTCCCTACTAACCGTGTCAGTGGATGGTTTATTTCGTCTATCCTCATGTCGTAATAATCGTTGATGACAAAACCACCAGCAGCAATTAGGACAGTTGAACCGATTATCAGGCTTAATTCCAGTGTTGGCATCGCATAGTCCATTCCTACAATGTGCGTTGTAACAAAATAGTGAAGAATAAGTTGTGCTAATGCGATGATTAATAAAATGTGAAGTCTTAATAATTTGATGTATGCCATATCGTGAAATTTTTTACCAACCGAAAGCTTTTGCGTCGTCCATCCATTTCCCTTGCGCTTTTAGCACTTTCTCTATAACATCTCTGCCACAACCATAACCGCCTTTTTTGTCGGAAATATAACATGAAACTTGTTTTATTTCCTCTACTGCGTCAGCCGGACAGCATGGGAAACCGCATATTTGCATCACTTTGTAGTCTGGTATGTCGTCTCCCATATAAAGAACTTCGTCAGGAGTAAGGTTGTTCTTTTTTACAAAATCAAGAAAATCGTCTACTTTATAGGCAGAATGCATATATATGCTTTTTATGCCCAGACCTTCGAATCTGTTTTTTACAGCCTCGGTGTGACCTCCGGTTATGATAGCTATCGGGTAACCTTTTTTTACAGCATGTTGGAGTGCGTATCCGTCTTTTATGTTCACAACACGCATTGGCTCGCCAGTGGGAAATAAAGGAACAGTGTCGGACGATAAAACGCCGTCGACATCAAAGGCAAAGGCCTTTATCTTATTGATTTCAGAAAAAAAACTTCTCATTTTTTGTGCTCCGACAAAGCGTGGATGCTCTCGCTAATTGTCTTATATAATTGTTTATATTCTTGTGGGCAGGCCTTAATATGTTTGTTAATGATGTTTTCATCAAAACGGACAGCTGGGCCTGTTTGTGCTTCAATGGGCTCTATATCGTGAACTTTCCATGCTGTCTCATCGATCAGAGGTAGCAACAGGGAAAAAGGCAAATTGTTTTTTTCGGTAATCGATTTCGCAATGGCATACATATGGTTTGTGAAATTGTTTGCCCATACAGCAGCCATATGCATTTGCGCTCTTTGTATCGAGTTGACAATTTGTATTTTTTTACTGAGCTTTTCTGCGATTTCGATGATAGACTCGCAGTTTTTTAACGTATTCGCTTCAACTAGGATAGGAATATCAGTAAAGTCAATATGCCTTTTTTTTGTGAAAGTCATCAAAGGGTACAGAACTCCATAATTATTGGAGTAATCTTTCAAAAGTTGCATATCGAGTGAACCTGAAGTATGAAGTACAAGCTTGTTGTTAAACTTAATCTTGTCCCAAACTTCCGTACAAACACTGTCTTTTACTGCCGATATATAGATGTCGGCATTGAAAACTTTCTCTGGCGTTGTCGTGTATTCACAATCCAACAGCCCGGCCAGTTCTTTGGCATGCTCTTGGGTTTTGCTGTAGACCTGGCATATGTGTAATCCGGCCTTTTTTAAAGATAACGATAAATTAGTGGCCAGGTTACCACTTCCCAGCATAACAATGCTCACGTCTTTTATCGTTTGGTATGGTTATAGAATATTATGATTAGACCGGCTATAACAAGAATACCAGGTAACACAAAGTCGGAATAGGTCTTAAAAGTGCTTACTACAAAACCAACGTTGATCAGGGCTGCAATAATAAGGGCTACTGCAGCTGACCAAAGATTCCGAGTCAGTAAGAATATCACACCTGCATAGGCAGGGAAATATTTGGGACTATAGATTGAACTACCTATAAAGAAATCTTGCTTATACATAAGCATCAATAATCCAAAAAATACGAGTATTACCGCCCAGCCCATTTTACTGCCGGAAAAGTATTTTTTTGCGTCGAAGTTCATAATTGGAAATCGTTAAAATGCACTCTGTCTTTTAATATGTGTTCGTCATCGAAAGGCTTTTTCTCCTCAGCTTTATAGCCTAATGCAATCATACATTCAGCCTTTAGGTTTTCAGGAAAGTGAAGGAACGAACGAAGGTAATTTTCTGTGGTTGTCTGTTCGTCTTTTTGTCTGTTTCGAACCTGCACCCAGCAACAACCCAGCCCCAGGTCGTTGGCTTCGATCATCATAAGGGTCGCTGCTATTGAAGCATCTTCCACCCACACGTCACTTTTGGCTTCCTCCGCCAAGACAAGTATGGCAGCAGCTGCGTTTGCGACAAACGAGCTACCCATTGTTCGGCTGTTTGCCATCATCGATAGCTTTTCTTTGTCTGTGACAACAATAAAGTGCCACGGAGTGCATCTCTTAGACGATGGCGCCATAAGGGCAGCCTGGAGTATTGTGTCTATTTTTTCTTTCTCAACAGGTCGATCTTCGTATTTACGGATACTGCGCCTGTTTCTGAGAAGTTCAATAACGCTATTCATACTAAAGAAATTTTAGAGTTTTATTCTAATGAAAGTATGGTTCTATGGCCCAGAACAAAAATGCTCCGATTGAAAGAACCATTAGAGATATACCGGTTCCCCTGTTTATGACACCCATTCCACGAATGTTGAATCTTCCTCTGAAATAGCTGATTATGTTGACCAGCAACATCCACCACAATGCGGCTCCAATTAAAATGAACAGAACCGCCAAAATGTTGTTTGTTAGAGTAAATGAGTCTTTTACGTAGTTGAATTTGGCGAAAAGGGCTATAAACAACAAAATGACTAACGGATTGGTTATTGTTAGTCCGAAAGATGATAGACAGTCTTGAATATAGTCTTTCGTTGGTTGTATTTTATTCAGTTTGTTAACCGGGTTGTTGATATATGTATAAAGACCGTATAAGAAAATGGCAGCACAGCCCGCAAGCCTTAGCCCGAACTGGTGGTCTTTTATGAAGTCTACGACGAAAGACATACCACAGACTGCAATTACAGCATAGAATAAGTCTGATAGCGTGGCTCCTATAGCGGTGGCATATCCGTGAGCCCTTCCTTTGCTTAATGTGCGCTGGGCGCACAATAAACCTATAGGGCCTATTGGTGCTGATACGATTATTCCTATGATTAGTCCTTTTACGAAAAATGAAATCATAATGCAAATATCTGCATTTTTATTGAAAATCTGTTCTTATTTATGTAGATAATTGGTTTTGCCTTTACTTATTATTTTAACCATTCTGCTATTTTTTCTGCGCACTTTTCCCCGTCTACTGCCGACGATGTGATTCCGCCCGCATAACCGGCTCCCTCTCCACATGGGTAAAGACCTTTAATGTTGATGTGTTCGAGCGTTTCGTTGTCGCGTGGGATACGTATTGGCGAGGATGTTCTTGATTCCACTCCCACAATGATTGCCTCGTTAGTTAGAAAGCCACGCATTTTTTTGTCGAAATCTTGAAAACCAATTTGCAGACGTTCCCTTATGAAGGAGGGTTGCCATTCGTGTATTGCGGAAGAGGTCAAGCCAGGGACATACGAAGTCTTAGGTAGGGTAGCCGACTGTTTGCCACGTACAAAATCAAGTAATCGTTGTGCGGGTGCTATTGCGAAACCTCCACCATTCTGGAAGGATAGCTGTTCGTAGTTTTGTTGGTATTTCAGACCTGCTAAAACTCCGTATTTTCTATATTCTTTCATATTTAATATGTCTTCCGGCCTTATTTCAACCACTATTCCGGAATTCGCAAACGGAGAGTTTCTGCGCGAAGGCGACATGCCGTTTACTACTGTTTCACCTTCGTATGTCGAGGCCGGAACAATGAAACCTCCAGGACACATACAGAAAGAATAAACACCGCGCTCTTTTGCCTGGGTTACAAGTGAGTAACTGGCCGCTGGTAAAAACTCTGAACGTTGTCCATTTATGTGGTATTGTATGTGGTCGATTAACCTTTGTGGATGTTCGACACGAACTCCCATTGCAAAACCTTTAGATTCCAGTTCAACATCTTGTTTCCTTAGCATTTCATACACATCGCGGGCGGAATGACCTGTAGCAAGAATGACAGCATCGGCATCGTATTTGTCTCCGTTTTCTACTTTCACTCCTTTAATGCACCTGTCTTTTATAACAAGTTCAGTCACCTTTGTGCTGAAATGCACCTCTCCGCCATGATCAATAATGCGTTTACGTATGTTTTTTATGATTTCTGGTAGCTTATCGGTGCCAATATGTGGATGTGCCTCATACAAAATTTCATCTGACGCACCGTGGTTATTAAAAATTTGTAGTATTCTTTGAAAATTTCCTCTTTTCTTGGAACGCGAGAAGAGTTTCCCGTCTGAGAATGTTCCAGCCCCACCTTCTCCGAAACAATAATTAGATTCGGGGTTAAGTCCTTTGTTACGATCAAGTTGCGCAATGTCTTTCTTTCGCTCAAGAACATCTTTCCCTCGTTCTAACACAATCGGCTTCAAGTTCAGTTCTATTAAACGGAGAGCGGCAAACAGACCAGCTGGTCCGCTACCCACAACAATGACAGGTGTTGACGAACTAACATTTTTGTAGTCGAACTGTTGTAGTTCTTTTTGGGGCTCGTCTTCTTTTGTGTATACATCGACAGTTATATTCACCTTGATTTGTATACGTGACCTTGCGTCAATTGATTTTTTTATGATTCTTATGTTGTTGATTTCCGATTCTGAAATTTTCAATTTCTTAGCGACAACAACTTTTAGCTTTGTTGGCGCTCCGGCAACCTCCGGACTGGCTATAATGGCTATATTGGTGTATATCATCGTATTCTATAATAAAAAAGAAGGGAGGCGTAAACCTCTCTTCTTTAGTTAGTTATTGGTGCTGATAATTACTTCTTTTTATATCTGGCATTCAGTTTGTTTACAACTTCAGTTGTGATGTTGAGTTGCTTCTCGGCATATATGATGTTGTCGTTGCTGGTGTTACTGAAAATAGCCTGATAATGCTTTTCTTCATTGTACTCTTTGAAGAATTTAAGAATTGTGTCTTGTAACTGCTTGTTGAATTTCTTTTGTTCGTCAAGCAGGTTTTGTGTGAGAGTGTTACTCAAAGTCTGGATTTCCTGTTGTTGTTTTGCCAGACGTTCCGATTCTGTTTTCGCTTCTGTTTGGGTCATCAAGCCCTTTCTATAGCGTTCATCCACTTTTGCATAATCGGTCCGGAGCTGTGTGTCTTTGCGTTCAAGCTGCGCGCGTGCGTCTTTCTCTTTTTTCAACAATCTCGCATTAATGTCTTTTGCAAACTTGTATTTCTCGAGAAGTGTATCCATGTTAACATAGGCTATGCCATTGTTAACAGTCATAGTTTCAGTAGCCACAGTGTCATTCAATGTTGTCGCACTACTATCCTTTACACTGGTCGTGTCTGCCGTTCCTTGACAGGAGGCAGCTGATGAAGAGTTGTTGCTGGAGAAATGTAGAATGTACAGTATGATAACAGCAACGGTTAAAATGCCAAGTGCAAGATTGTTTTTCATTTCTTTTTATTAATGTTTTTGTTTCTAGCTATTCTGTCTTGTGTCTGTACGCAAAATATTCCTTTATCCCTCAGGTATTTGTTCCCCGAAACATGTGTATTCGGAAATTTTCCTTTTTTAGTAAAAAAAACTTTAATACCCAACAAAGCCACGGCAATGGCTATTAAACCAAGCGATAATAAGAAAATCTTGAGCATATTCTTGTTTTATAAAACAAAAGTAGTTTTTTGTCTGAATAGCAGCAATAAATTAAATGATTTTATATAGTCTTTAACTTTTTTTGCAATATTGGAGGGTTGAACAATTCTCCGGAACGAAAATTTTCTTTGCCAGTGCAATGATGTCTTCGGCCTTTACACTGTTATGTCGCTCTATTCGTTGATTGTAAAGATCGCAGTCTCCCAGCAACTCATAATATGCGATATCGTATGCGATATCGTTTATTGGCGCAGGGTAGAGCTTGTCCGACTCAAATCCGTTCCTGACTTTTTGCATCTCTTTATCCTCAATAGTGCTGTTCTTGAATTGTTCTATTTCCTCAATAATCAATTGTTCAGCTTCTTCTATTGATACATTTTTCTCCGGTATACCTTTAATGTATACCAAGCCTTCCTCGTCTAAAGACCCGATATGTGAATCGATTTGTATAAACTTGTTCTTCTGCATAACGAGGTGTTTGTTCAGCCTTGACGATTTGCTGTACGAGAAAATATCGGTCAGAAAATCGCTAGTATAGTAGTCTTTATGCTTTATGTTAGGAGCATGGTAAATTTTGCAAATCAAGTCGTTTGGAACATCTCGCTCAACTCTAGTTCTGCGTGGCTCTGTTTGAACCGGTTCGGGCAGGTAGGTTCTTTCTGCAATTTTTCTGACAGGGATGGCTGAGAACCATTTGTGTGCCAGTGCTTTTATCTCCTCGAAGGTAATGTTGCCTACAACCGACAATATGGCGTTGTTCGGCGCATAATGAGAGAAGAACCATTCTTTCACATCATCTATTGTTGTGTTTTGGATGTGACTCAACTCTTTCCCTATAGTCACCCATTTGTAGGGGTGGGATTTGAACACCATTTCACGTATAAGTTCTTCAACATCGCCATAGGGCCTATTCAAATTCCTTTGTTTGAATTCCTCGCATACCACTTGACGTTGAACTTTCAGCGATTGCTCAGAAAAACAAAGGCTCAGCATACGGTCTGCTTCTAGATAAAAAGCGGTTTCTACGTTTTCCTTCGGAACTATATCGTAAAAATTGGTAACATCGTTTGTTGTCCAGGCATTGTTTTCGCCTCCGGCTTTCTGCATCACGTCGTCGAAGTTGGGGACGTTTATTGAACCTCCGAACATAAGGTGTTCCATGAGGTGTGCAAAGCCTGTGTGGCATTCTTTCTCATCTTTAGCACCAACGTTGTAAAGAATGTTAACAGCCACCAATGGTGTGCTCTTATCCTCTACGTGGAGAACTTTCAGCCCATTATCTAGTGCGAACTTGTTAATGATTGGCATTGTTGTTTCATTTATTCAATGGTAAAGTTAGTTGTTTTATCTGTCTCTACAAAATCTGTATCTTTAATTGGTCCCTTTTAGCATGATGCCGGTGACAAACCGACCAGTTTTTAAGCCGTCTCTTCTCACTGAGTAAAAATTCAGATTACTGTATGTATCTATTTGAATCTGTTTTATGTGGTTGGTTCTACAATGTTGCTCTAACTGTATGCTGGCAGCTGTGCGGATGTCGGGAAAGAATTTTTCTCCGACTCGCTTCCGTAGTATTTTGTCTTGTTCCGCATCTGTAAATCTGTCTTTAAATTGTACCCAGACGTCTTCTCCAACTTCGTAGCTGTCTCCATCGATGCATGGTCCAACGAGAAAACGATAGTCTTGCGATGGACTGATTTCTTGCATCTTTTTGAAGGCCGATTCAATAACTCCAGCTACAATGCCTCTCCATCCAGCGTGAATCGCAACTATAGTGTCGTTGCTATTGTAGCCTATTATGGGAACACAATCGGCAGTTGTAACACCAATCGCAACGCGTGGAAGCCTTGTGACAAGGGCATCGGCTGTCGCTAAAAGGCGTTCTCTTTCTACCAGACTGCAACGAAGGAAATGTTCGTCTATTACAACGGTCTCGTTGCTATGGACTTCTCTGGGAACGATTATGTTGTTGCTGTCGATGTGCAGTTCCTTCCCTAAAAGTTTGTAATTGAACCGTGTCGTTTCCGGATCTTCTCCACACCATTTCCCTAAATTAAAACTCGAATAGGCCGATGTGCTATACCCGTTGGAGCGGGTTGTTACAAAATGGTCGATTCTAGGGTTTTGACTCTCAAAATCTGTACTCCTAATGATGCGTTCCAACATTCTCAAAATCTTCTTTCTGTAAAGATACTAAATAGATGCAAAAATGTCAGCTAATGCTGTTGAAATCTCTGTTGTTTTAGTGTTGTAGAAAGCCGATATTTTTCTTATTTTTGAAAAAAGAATAAAAACTAAAATATGAATAATTCAACCTATAATTAACTACTCATCAAATGCCGTCAATTATTTATTAGTGTGCTGTATTACTGCAGTATAATTCTAGATAATGGCACACACCCCACCTATTAATTATTAGCAACTATGTTGCGCTTTCGTTGCGCAACAAAACAGCAGAGGAATGGAATATAAAAACAACGTAATACTGAGGATGAGAAAGAGGAAGGGCGTGACGACGCTGTTCCTCGACATTACATCGGGGGGTAGGCGAAAGCAGGAAAGTCTGAAGCTCTACCTAGTTCCCGAATTGACCCGGGACGACAAACGAAAGAATAAGGAGACTATGCAGCTGGCGGAAGCCATACGGGCCGAACGGCTGACCCTTCTGAAGAAAAAGGCGTATGACTTGGATGACCCGGTTGACTTAGGGCTGTACGATTTTTTCGATGTCGTGATGCGGGAGAAGACCTCCAACGGCGTGTATCCGGCTGGGCGTACCGCCCTGAAAGCGTACGAGCCGAAGAACATACGCCTGTCTTCGGTAAGCGTTGATTGGGTGCGTGGTTTCGTCAGGTATTTGGAAACCGCCGGCACGGGGTATGACTCCTCGAAGAAACTGTCGCAGAATACGAAAATTGCCTATTATTCAATCATCCGAACTGTTCTGCGCGAGGCGCTAAAGCGCCGCCTGATAAAGACCGACCCTTGCATGGGCGTCGAAGGACCGAAGAGGCGGGACAGTGAAAGGCAGTATCTGACGTTGGACGAACTGAGAAGGCTGGCGGCGACACCTATCTCGAGGGATGACATCCGCAGGGCGTTCCTGTTCTCATGCCTCACGGGCTTGCGATTGTCTGACGTGACGAAGATGAGGTGGTCGGAGGTATCCGAGGTGGACGGTATGACACGCCTGTCCTTTAGGCAAAAAAAGACCGGAGGTGTGCAATATATTGATGTGAATGCCGAGGCGGTGGCGCTGATGGGCGAGCGGAAGAAAGGAAACGACCCGGTGTTCGGCAGTATCGGGTCGCCGCCACAATTGTGCGCTAACATTTCGAAATGGGTTGCTAAGGCTGGTATAGATAAGCACATCACCTTCCACTGCGCACGACACACTTTCGCCACGATGCTGCTGACGCTCGGCACGGACCTGTACACGGTATCAAAACTGCTAGGACACCGGCAGATCTAGACAACGCAGATATACGCCAAGATCGTGGACGAGAAGCGGAGGGATGCGGTGAGGAGAATCCCGCCCCTGGATATATGACGGAAAAGGGAAGAACCGCTATTTGGTTCCTTCCTTTTCCGCAGTTTAGGTTAAAAAAGACTACAGCTCGAAATATTCCCACCTCACATCCTCTGCACCAGCATCCGTTCGGCAGTCCGCAGCGATATCGGAATTGCCCTCTTGGCCTGCTCCTTCGCTCGCTCTGCGGCCTGTTCCTTCGCTTCGCCTAACGGGGTGCTTGTAAGCAGGTGGTTGCCGAACAGATCGACGCCGCCCACCTTCTTCACTATTCTGCATGAGTCAAGGGGAACCGCGAAGTCGTCGTCGCCCCTCGCTATCGTCTGCAGGTCCGACACAGACACCAGTTCGGGCGGATAAGTCCTTACCGGTAGGCTTACGGTGCGGTTCTGACTCGGGCATGCCTTTATAAGCTTTGTGAGCCTTACCGCTGTGGTGGCGGCAATCCCGTCTAACAGGTTGGTGGCGAAGCTGCAGTTGATGGCCGCACCGTTTGCGAAGGTGATGCTGGTGCCGATGACGACGGCAGTACAGTAGCCGCATACGCTCATTATCGTCATGCCGGGCCCGAACAGGAAGAACGGAATGCCCCGCTCGCTGTAGAACTTGCATATCTTCGTGAAGATGGAGAAGGGCGGGTTGTCGATGACGACACCGTTTTCGGGGTATTCGGCATTCTCGTAGTCGCCGCCAGGGTAGAACGGACGGAGCACCTGCTTGCCGGTCATGTCGTAGACCTCACCCACATACTGCAGTACTGCCTCGTAGACGTCCTTCGGCGTGTAGGTGTCGTCTGTTGTCTTCGGCCCATCTTTGAACTTGGCCACGTAGCTCTCGTAATCGTGGAAGACGATGGGGTTCTGACTGCCGCCCTTCAGCCTTTTGGACGTCTGCTCCTCTTCGGGAGTCTCAAACGGCTCTAAAGATTTACCCCCACCCGCCAAATTGTCAAATAGCGACAACTGCCTGTATTTCTGTGTCTGCTTCATAATTTTTGATTTTATGTTTAAAAACATGGGCTGAAATTGCCCGGTTAAAAAATTGTTGTGTAACTTTGTGGTGCGAGAGGTGCAACCCTTGTTCAAAGAACTTGGCGGGCGTCTCGCTCCAAAGCCATCAGTTTTACTGATGGCTTTTTTCAAATACAATGTCTCCGTTTTGTATGCATATAATTTTATCAAATTCAACCCATTGCGAGGTTCCTTTAAGGCCTGAATACATAGCCAAACCCGAGTGAAAATTTGCACAATCAAAATTGCTTTTAGGGAAAAACAAAACCGCAACTTTACATCCCGGTTTTTTAGCGCAGTGCTTTAATCCTTCTCTTATGTTTTTCGGGGTGGCGGTTTCCTTTCCCGCTATTTCAAACTTCAGCCCGTTCCAAGTTCCTTCAGTGTTTCTTTTCTTATATCTCGTATGGTCTTCTTTTTCCAAGATGACAGCGTTGCCATTTTTGAAGCCCGCCTTTTGGACTTCTTCTTCGTACCATCCTTTGAACCTGTCAAAATTATGTTCCTTGTGCGTTGCTTTAAGACCACCAGTTTGCTCGTCAAATTCAACGTCTCGGTAGTCTCCGTTTTTGGATAGCTTCCGCCAAATTTCTCTCCTCTCTGACATTATTTGCTCGCTATTTTTCATGACGGTATTATCTCCTGCTCGGGATTTATATTCCTCTAGTATTTTACATCCATTACAGTCCCCCGGGCACTTCGCCTCTTCGGCATTGAAGAACCTGCCAAGCATAGCCTCCGCACCGCCTTTGGCGAGCTTTAGCCAAATGCATGTCTGTGGCTGTGGATAGTAGGGGTGGTTGCGGCTGTACATCTCCGCCTTCTTGCCTGGATTGCTCTCCAGTCCCTTGGCGGGCTTTGGCGCGTCCTTCTCCTTCGGTATGCGCTTCTTGGGCGTAGGTTCTGCCGTGGTAGGCTCGAGGTAGCACTTGCAGTTCCACAGGTCGCCGGGGTGGTGCTTGTCCCAGAACTTGTCGTCCACTGGCAGGGTCAGCCCCATGTCCCAGAAGGCCTTGTGCTGTTCCCGTGGGGTAGCGGACGAGGTCGGCATCCATTTCAGGCATGGAAAGTCTTCCTTGTTGTCCTCGAAGTGCCGCCAGTCGGCCGCCTGTTCTGCCCTCAGTACTGCGGTGTTGTACTCGGTCTGCAGCCAGTTCTTGTTGAAGTGACTCTGTATGCTCTCAGTGGCTTTGCGCCATTCCTCGAACGGGCGCAGTTTGCCCTCCGAGTCGTAAAGCTCGTCCGCTAGTCGCTTGGCGTAGGCGTGACTGCGGAAGGCGCTGAACACGTCGATGCTGTGGCGGTACTTCTTCAGGAACTCCTTGTCGTCGGCTATGTTCGGGTTCTGGCTCTGCGCCATGCCCTGAGCGGTGGCCTCCTCGAACTTTTCACGGTTTGCCTCGTAGTACTTGCGTGGTATCTCGCCCTCGGCGGGTTTCACCTTCTCGTTGTAAATCTCTTCCAACACCTCGGCCAGCATGTCCTCGTCGAACGAGATGTTGAGGTTGGCGTCCTGTATGCCCGAACAGCACGGGCATGTGCTTCCGTAGTAGAGGTCGTCTACCACTTCATGGAAAGAGTGTCCTGACTGCCCGCCTCCTTGCGGGCTGATGCAAAAAAATCCAATATCCGCTTTGCGATGCCCGTGCGGGCTTTCTTGTCGGGTTCTGCGGGTTGGTTCGTTGCTTTGCCCGCCTCTTCCATCGCCTTCTGCATAGCGGCTTTCTGCGCCTCTTTCTCTTTCACCAGCTTCTCATAGTCGGCAGGCTTCTCGATGCCGAAAGTCTCGTAGAGGTAGTCGTCGCTGATGGGCAGTCCGAGCTGGTCCATCTTCACCACGATGTCGGCCTGTGCGGTGGCGTCTATCTTCTCCTGCTTCACGTAGCACCATTCGCCGCCTTCGGTGTTGATGCCCATGGTCATGAAGATGTCGCTCATCTCGTAGTTGAGCACGTCGAGCACGTACTGGCGGTCGTCTTCCATGATGGCCTCCTCCTCGCTCTTCTGCACGTCGCCCAGGGCGCGGCTACCGCTGTCGCCTACGGTGGTGGTGAGGGTGTTGCCGAGCAGTAGGATGGAGATTTGCTCGTCGCATTTGTCCATCAGCCGCTCGTAGAGCTCGCTACTGCCGCTCCGGTTCGAGGGCTCGAGGATGTGCATGTTGGTGTCGGTGGTGTGGAAGTAGATGCCGTTGCTCCCCTGGCACTCGGCTTCCTCTTTCAAGGCCAGCAGGGTCTCTCGGTCTGCCCCGTCGTAGGTGTATTCCCTTATAGGCATGCCGAACAGCTGGGCATACTGTGCCCAGTCGCCTGTGGTCTGCCGCTTGGTGATGATCCACGGCAACACGTTCGCCAGCTCGCCAATCTCTTCCTGCTTGCCTAGGAACAGCGTATAGGGAAAACTGTCGAGTGGCTGGCCGTTGAGGTCTGACGAATACTCCAGCACTTCCCGCGTGATGGGGTTGATGTGCCGGTGGTCTATCTCGGTAAATTCCACCCACCCGTTCTTTGGCAGGAACTGGTAAGCGTGGAACCCGTACAGCTGTACATCGAGCAGGCTCTTGCGGAAATCGCGGAACCATGGCGCCCGCACAATGCGGTTTACCTCGTCGACTGGCTTGTTGTTGCGCCGGAACTCTATCGGAAACTGGCTCATTGCGGTGCGGCGCTTGCGGACCACGCCCTTAAGGTGGGCGTCCATCATGGCGCTGTCGTAAAGGTCGTAGAGCTCCTTGCGGCGCGGATAGTCCCACCGCTTGGCCATGTCTACCGCCATCTGGAACTTCTGTATGTCGGGGAACCACAATCGTGGCACGTCCAACTTCACGTTGTTCTCGCGGCCGTTGATGATTTGGTAGCCGCCCTGCTTTATCTGCTTTTTTTCTGATACGCCTGTCATGATGTATGCTGTTTAGATTGCCGCTTTCGCCGCGTTAAGTACTCTTAATAGTTGTTCTTCCAGTGTGCTCTCCACCTGTGCGAGGTTGTCCATGTACCCGCCGTTGAAGTTCATAGCCACCATCTCCTTGTCGAAGTTGATGGTGATGCTGGTGTTGCGTGTTCCGCCTGTTACGGTGGCCTCTGCCGCCGACTTCGTCTTGTCGCCCGCCTTGGTGCTTTTCGCTCCCGCCCCCGAAGCGTTGGCCAGTGCGGCCAGTTCGTTCTGCGTCAGTTCCGAGCGTCCGCGCTTATCGTTGGTGGTGGTTGTCTTCTGTGCCAGTTGCCGCATCTGCTCGTTGGCGAGCCTGCGGCGGTAGTTGTCGCCTACTCCGTTTACCAGTTCTGCCGCGCGCCTCGATGCAGCTACCTTGGCCTCGTAGCCCGATAGTTGCTTGATGCCTTGCTTGGCGGTGTCGAGCGCTCCGCTGAAGTCGCCTTTGAACAGTTTGGCGATGGCTCCGCCCATGGCGCCCAGTCCGCTGATGACGCTCTTGATGCGCTCCACCACGTAGTCCTTCAGTATCGAGCCGAAGCCTTTGACCGTGTCCCACGTTGTCTTTACAACCGCCCGGAACTTGTCGAACTTGTTCCAGCAGATGACGATGACCGCCACCAGTGCGGCCACTGCCGCTACGACCAATCCGATAGGGTTGAGTGACATGATGACGTTAAGCGCCGCCTGCGCTTTCGCCCATGCCGTTGTGGCGAAGGTCACCACCTTGGTGATGGCGGCTGAGGCGTTGACGGCTACGTTGTA
Source organism: Bacteroidales bacterium UBA4345 (assembly GCA_002396385.1). GTDB lineage: Bacteria > Bacteroidota > Bacteroidia > Bacteroidales > Paludibacteraceae > Physcocola. The sequence goes on along the minus strand of DGTD01000038.1, from coordinate 20,157 downwards.
GGCAGCTATGGCTACTGTTACCGCCCCGATGGCGGGCGCCCACTCGATTAGCGCCGATATAATGGCCACGATGCCGTTGCCGATGGCTTTCAGTGGGGTTTCGAGCGCTTCAGCGGCATCCAATAGCGCCAGCAGTGCGGGCTTTATCTTTTCGAACAGACCGACCGCCAGCTGTTGGAACTTGCCGATGACGGTGCTGAGCTTGCCGCTGAAGGTCTGGCTCAGTTTGTCGGCCATTCCATAAAACTGACCGCCTTCGCCTGTGGCGTGCGCCAGTGCGGCGGCTACCATGTCGGCAGACACCGCCCCTTTCGCCATGGCAGCCTGCAGATCCTTATACGCCATGCCTGTCATCTTCTCCAGCTCTTTGAGCGGATTGAACCCTTGGTTGATGAACTGCATAAGGTCCTGCCCCTGCATCTTGCCGGCACTGGCCACCTGACCGAACACCAGGGCGAGCGAGTTGAGCTTATTGGCGTCACCCATCGAGATGTCACCCAGTTCCTTCAGATGGGTGTTCACATCGTCGGCTGCTACGCCGAAGTTGAGCATGGTCTTGGCGGCGTCTACCAGTTGCAACTGGCTGAACGGGGTCTTGGCGGCGTACTCGTTTATCTCTCCGAGCATGCGCCCCGCCAACTCTTCGTTGCCTATCAGCTGTGTGAAGGCTACGGAGGTCTGTTCGGCTTGCGCCCCTAGTTCGACAACTTGCGACACTACACCGCTGACCGCGCCCCAGACACTCCGGGCTACGTTCATCACGTTGCTCAGGTTCATGAAGCTGGTGTTCACCTCCTTTACCTTGGTGTTGGTCTCCCCGAGTTTGCGGTTGATGGCGTCCATGGTGGACTGGATGTTCTCGAGGATGTGTATTTTGACTTCAACGTTTTCCGCCATCGGCTTCCCTCCTTCTTATATCGGATAACTGGGCGTATTTCTGCGCCCACTCTTCGTCGGTTAATTGGCGGGGGTCTATGTGAAGGTAGTACTGCAGCAGGGTGTCGACGTAGCCGACCCAGTTGCAGTCAATGTCTCCCTTCGCCCCCTCTATAAGTTTTTTACTTCAACATGCTTAACCTGCACAAGGCTGTTCACGAGGTCGGCAGCGCCAAGCATGTAGTCGGTGTCGTCGAGGAACACCCTCGAGCCGCCCAGATAGCACGACTTCAGTATGTGTTCGATCATCTCGATGCTCTTGTTATTGGCCTGCAGTGCAAGCGCGTAGCTGAGCTCTGTGCGTGTTGGTTTGCGGAAGTAGGCGGTCTCACCGTCCGCACTGCATTCGAATACCTTGCCGTGCTGTTGCTTCCATTCTTCAATTTGTTTCTGCTCCATGGTTCTTGCTGTTTTGGGTTATAATTATAAAAAGGGGTCGGCCGTATATGCCAGCCGGCCCCTAAGAAATGATAAAGGAAAAGTATGGGCTATATTTTCCGGTCGATGCGCAGGGAGATGAACGGCAGTTCTATCTCCATGTTGGTGTCGCCCTGGTTCAGTTCTCTCGGCTCTTCGGTGAACTGTACGCCTCGGAGGATGTCGACCTTGGGCATGTCGCCTTGCGACGGGTTGCCGTATTCGGCCACGATGTCGACTTCCAGCCCGAGCAGTCCGTTCTTCCCGCCTGCCTTTACGAGGGTTTCCAGCTCGCTCTGCAGCACTTTGAGGGTGCCTTCTGTCGAGATGTTGCCCTTCTGGATAGCGATGGGCAGATTGCCCTTGCCGTAGATGGCTTTCTTGTCCTGGCTGACCTTGTAGGAGAGCCCGAGCAGTCCGATGATAGGCTTGCCGCCTACCAGCACGTTCAGCGAGCTGAACTCGTATTGTCTAGAGCTGAAGCTCTTTAATTCCAAGTCTTGCATAATTGGGTCCTCCTATGTTAATTGGTTGTGAAGAACGAGAGGTTCACGTCGATGTAGTAGGCATAGCCGTAAGGCTTAACCCGCAGACTGACTTCAATCTTGTTAGTCGCTACCACGTTCTGGTCAGGATCAACCGAAGCGATGACGCCCTTGTCGGTGTCGTCGTCCGGATCGGTTCCGAGGTTGCCCTGATTGGTCATGCCCTGTTCTATTGCGGTCTCTACCATAGCCTCTATGGCCTTGGCGGTACCGTTAGGGATGCCGCCTGTCGACGATACTGGTATCTCCATGCCCACCTCTTCGACGAGTGTCTTGTAGGCAATGCGGAAGGCCTTGTCGATGGTTCTGCGGCGTGGTATCATGCCGTAGTCGTCCGTTGTGGCGGTGGCGAGTGCGTCGCCCGACCAGTAGAACCCCGCCTTGCCCGTCCAAGTGCGTGGGGTGATGTACCCCTTGCCGTGCAGGGTGGCGGCGTTGGCGTTATTGATAGGCGAAGTGCCCAGCGCCATGTTGCGGGCCTTGATGGCTCCATCAGACACACGGGCTACCGAAGTCTGGACGGCATTGTGTGCGATGCGTCCGAGCAACAAACCGACTGCGCCCGCATCGTCGAGCAATGCGTCGATGGTGGCATCGCCTGTCACTTCGTTACCGCAGACGACTGCTACGCGGTTACTGTCGAGCAGTGTGAGGTTCTCGGCACTGCCGATGGTGGACGGTGCCGGTGTTCCGGCTACTACGAGGACGGGTGCGTAGAGGTCGTCTACGAGACCCTCGGCGGCTTCGTTGAGTGCCTCCACATCGGTGTCCAGGTTAGCCGCTGTAATAGGTGTCACCACACCGATGGTACGGCAGGCGCCATTACTCAGGTTCTGCAGGCTGGTGACGCCCGCCGCACTGGTGGTCGGCTTGGCGTTGAGCACCCACAGGTACGAACCCTCTCCCGCTTCCTCGAAGAACTCGCGGATCATCTCGTAGGTCAGTGCGTCCGTGCCCGTCTTGGTCACACACGCAAGGCTGGTGATGAGGTACGCCGCCCCGTTGTTATCGGTGTAGGCGTTGATGACCACCGCCCCATCGGGAACAAGACCGCAGATTCCGTCCGCTGTTGGCTCTGTGATGCCGAGCGCTCCGTTCTGGAACGCTATTTTCACGTATGGAAGTAATGATGTCATTGTTTACCTTGTTTTGTTGTTAAATAATACCGACCCCTATCCCTCCCCTTGCGGGGCTACCTTCATGAAGCAGTGCTTATGCCTTTTCGCGCCAGGCGGTGCCGTCGTAGTAGAAGGTTGCGCTCTCTCCTTTTGCCAGAACCTTGGTGCCGATGGTGATCTTGTAGTTGCCGGTGGTGGCGTTCTTCACGTAGACAGAAGCGCCCTTCAGCAGACCCGCGCCGGTGGTTGCGAACGTGTAGGTCGCATTGGCCGCAAGGGTGCCCTGCTCCAGGCTGTTAACGTAGTTGCCCACGGCGATGACGTTCTCAGTCACGGTGGTGGCGGTTGCCTCACGCTCGTCGCATACCACGACGTACTCGGGCAGTGCAATCTGCGTGTCGAACTTCATGAGCATCTTGATAAAGTGCTGTTCGCCGTCCTCCTGAACCAACCCCTCTTTGATGAAGGTATCGTCGGTCTGCCAAGCACAACCGGCGTAGAAGTTAGACTCGAGTGACGAGTCGGCAAGGGTGAGAACGATGAGACCCTTTGGCCACTGCGCCAGACCCACAACAGGGATACCGTTGTAGGCAAGCTTCTGCTGGATGGTCAGGTCTCCGTTCTTATAGGTGTTCAGCTTCAACTCCTCGTCGTAGTTGTCGCAGTCGTCGATGCTGGTGATGAACTTCAAGTTCTTCTTCTTGCGTGCGGCCTTGTCGAACTTCGACAGCATGGCCTTGAACTTCTTGGCGTAGGTGGTTTCACCCGCTCCTGCAGTGAGGACGCTCGCATTTGCGAGAATGCGGGTCACGATGCCATCGAAGTACAAGCCGTCGGTCGATTCCGAATAGATGCCGTTAATCATCTGGTAGCCGACCTCTTCGGCCACCTTGTCAGCGAAGACAGACAAGAAGTCGGCCTGCGCTTTTGGTCCCCAGGTCTCGTTTGCCATCGGGCCGGTAGGCTGCCACTTGCGCCAAATGCTCTCGAACGTTCTAGGGTTGTAACGGGTGTAGGCCATCACGTCCTTAGGCTCAACGTAGTTTTCGGCATAGTTGAGGTTGCCTTTTGCGGTATCAGCGGTTGGCATCTCGACACGGTGCTGCAGCATGTCAGTCGCCAACAGCTTGCCGAAATAGAGGCGCTTCAACACGTTCATCTCTACGTGGATGAGGTTCGATTCAACCAGCTCGTTGCCGATGGTTGCCTTGGTCAAGATCTTATCCAAGAACTCGCCAGGGAATGCGGTGGTAATGTTAATTGCCATAATCTTACTCTGTTTTTAGTTATTGATTCTGTTTGCGAATGCGCTCCATCTGTTCCTCGAAGTAGGACTTCTTCGGCTCTCCGTTTCCGCCCTCACCCTTGATGTAGTCGGTCACCTTCTTTGGTTCGGGTTGCGCCTTGACGGTGTCTAGCATCTTTAGGGCGTTCTCTCGGTCGGTCTTCAGCATGGCGCGGTAGATGTCGGCCTGTTCGCTGGTGATCTTGCCCGCCTCGACAGCGTCGGCAATGACCTTCTCGTCAGCGTCGTCCTGTGCCTTCTGCTTTTCGGCCTCGAATGCGGCAACCTCTGCCTCCAATTCCGCTATGCGTGCGTCCTTGGCGGTGGCAGAAGCCTGCGCATTGGCCAACTCGTCCGCCAGTCGGGTGGCGGTGTCGACAATCTGCTCTTCTGTCGTGCACTCCTTGAATGCCCCGACAGCTTGGAATTTGGTCAAATCCATGTTCTTTTGCTTTTTATTGTTATTGTTCATTTTTGCCTGCTTGAAGTTGATGCAGTCCCACACCACTGCGGTGTGCGCGTTCTGCGTCTCGCCTTCGGGCTCGTACTTCTCCGCCAGCCCCATCTTGATGCACTCGTCACGGTCTAACCAGTGGTCGGAGCCGTCGAAATAGGTGGCGAGTATCTCGTCCTTTTCTTTCCCAAATTTGTCGGCAATCATACTGGCGAGGTCGTTGTCGATGCTCTCCAGCATGGCTATCTCCTCTTGCATCTGCTTCTTGTTGCCCGATGCGTAGCTCGATGCGCTGTGCAACATAAGGCGGCTATAGTCTGCCATCTTCAGCGGCTTGCCGCACAGGCTGATAATAGCCGCCGCACTTGCCGCAATGGCATCCACCACAAGGGTGATGCGCTTGTGCGCCATGATGGCGGTGCGCATGGCGATAGCCTCGAACACGCTACCGCCTGGCGAGTTGATGTGGAGCTCGACGTCTTCGTCTTTGTGCGCGTCGAGGTACTCAACCACGTCACGGGCCTCTACCTCGTATCCGATACTTCCGTATAATAGTGCCTTAATCATAGAAATATATCTAAGAAATTTTACACTAATTTAGACTAAATCCTATATATTTACAAAGAAATAGCCAAGAAATTAATTGTTAACACTATGAGCGACTTTATAGAATTAGGGGATTACGACTCCACCATACACGCCGAGATTCTTGACGCGCTGGTCAGAAACGACGAGGCCGTCATTGAACAGTGCGAGAACGATGCGATTGCAGAGATGAAGGGTTACCTGTCGGGACGCTACGACACGGACGCCATTTTTGCCCGCAGGGGCAGTGAGCGGAATACGCTCATCCTGATGTATGCGAAGGACATAGCCGTATACCATCTGTTCTGTTTGCACAACCCTTACAAAATGAGCAAAGTCAGGCAAGACCGATACGACCGGGCGATGGAGTGGCTGAGGCAGGTGTCGGCGGGCAAAATATCCATTGCTGATGCCGACCAGTTGCCTGCGTACGACCAGCGGAAGAACTCGAACTTCTACATCCACTCAAACCCTATGCACGACCCGCATTATTAACCAAACAAAACATAAAACCATGCTGGAAAAACTCGCAAACATTTACTCACATGTGTCGGGCTGGGTGGCCACGCTACTCGCCCTTCTGGCGACCTTCTTAGGCGATTCTAAGGATTTGGTCGTGTTCATCCTTTTTGCCGCTTTTGCCGACTTCCTGTGCGGCATTATTCGCAGTCTGAGAGCAGGCAAGGGCTTGCTGTCGTGCCGTATTTTCGACTTCATCACGAAGTCGGCAGTCTACATCGGGCTGTTCCTACTGTTCGCCACAATCGACAAGACGCTCGAGATAGACAACATGTGGATCACCCGCGCCTACACTTCGGTCATTATCGTCAGTGAGGCGCTCTCTATTATCGCCAACCTCTCTATCGCTTTCCCGGGCATTAAGGTGTTCGGACTGATTAAGAAGCTTATCATCTCGGAGGTGGCTGAAAAGATAAGCATGGACAAAACAGACCTAGAAGACGCCCTGAAGGGCGAATGACTATGCAGATACTGCTAACAAGAAACTGGTCAAAAAAGGACTACACGATTGGGCGGATCCTCGCCAATGGCGAGTTCGTCTGCAACTCGATGGAACTGCCCGTCAGAACGGCAGAGGGCGACAAGGGCAACCGCATACCCGCGGGTGTGTACACGATAAAGGAGCGCTACTCGCCTAAGTTCCGGCGCATCGTGCTCTGGGTAACCCGTGATGGCGATAAGGCCTTCAACGAGCGCTATATCTTATTCCATGCTGGTAACAGCGTGAAAGACACGCAGGGGTGTGTCCTGACGGGCATCAACGACCGCATCGGCTGGCTGTCGCTGGCTAGGAAGTGCGAGGACCGCCTTTTCGGGCTCGTACATGCCGCGCTAAGGAGAAATGAATGTGTAACGCTAAAGATTACGTCATGAGGAGGATTTTGCTGATAGCGGCCGTTCTGGCGGCCTGCCTGTGTCTGTTCTACTCGTGCGCCTCTCGGGCGAAGCTCGTGAAGGAGGAACTGGCGACCGACACGCACAAGTCGGAGAACGTGTTCGAGAAGGACAGCACTGTAATCGAGTACCTGGTTGACACGACCCGGCTGACTGACACAGAGGTGGTGTTCACACGCACCGACTTCTATCCCTATTTCGTTATTGACACCGCCACGGCGGTTTCCCGACAGCCGGTGAAGACGGTGGCGCGCGCGCTGGTGCGCAAGAAGGAGGTAAGGAAGGGCGAAACCAAGGCGGAGGCTACCGCCGTGCGGGTGCGTTCTGACAGCCTCGCAAGCGATTCCGCCTCGGTGGCGCGCTCGGAAACAGCGAAGACCACCTCCACCTCACCGCCATGGTGGTGGCTGCTAGTGGCCATGTTGCTGGTCGGCTTCGGCTGGTGGTTTACGAGAAACAGATAGAGCAAAGGGGGACGCCATAAACGGCATCCCCCTTTTTCGTAACGTCTGGGCGCTTCGGGGCATCCCAGCCGCACGGTATAGATTACCAGCCCGTCCGGTTCGATTGCCGCAAACTGCGGAGGCTGGTCGTCAGAACTGGCGACAGTTCCCGCTCCTTGCGGTCGGTGATGGCGACTGCACCCTCAACGGCATCGGGACCGTCTGCGCAGTAGGGCAGGGTCATGTCGAACAGGTTGAACTGGTTCTCCAGCTCCTGCATATAGGGCGAGTGCCGCTCCTCTTCGTTCAGCAGCAGACGGCCCTCACGCACCAGCGGTTCGAGGGTCGCCTCGATGCGGGTAGCCTTGTCGGTCTTTTTTGTCTCGTCGCCCCTTATGTTCAGCGAGCCACGAACCCGAACAGCCTCACGCAACAGCGGCATGAAGACCTGACTGAAGAACGGGTCCTGCAGCTTGTTGTTCTCCATCCAGTAGTAGACGTTGGTCGCTCCGCCCACGTAATCACGGATCTTGAAGTACTCGTCGATGAACTCGGCATTCGTACAGTGCGCCACAAAGCTCTTTATCACGTAGGTGGTATTTCCTATCCGCCCGATAAGGACTAGCGCCTTCATGGACGATTTACTGCTCTTCCTGTCGCTGTAGGAGGGGTCGCCGTAGCAGGTGAGGAACTTGAACGAACTCAGCGGAGGAACGGGCGCCCACTGCAGGCTCTTGAATATCCGTCCCTCGCTGATCGGGTTGTTGTAGTACTCGCCTTGGAAGGCGGCGGCCGATATGCTCTTCTGTATGCGGTTGATGTGCTCCTCGGTGTTCTTCTCGGGCCAACTGCTATGGCCGTGTTCGTCCCGTATGTTGACGATGTCCCAGTGGTCGGCTACCTCGCCCGCCCGCTTGATACAGCAGTCCTGTGCGATGATGTTGCCGCAGAAGATGATTGTGGTGGGCTCGCTGACCGCACGGGTAGGGTAGAGCGCCCTCTGCCACCATTCCCACTTGTTGTTTAGTGTCTCGGGGTTTCGGCAGTCCTCGTCCGTGTCGAAATCGTCCACGATGATAAGGTCGGGGCGCACGCTTCCGTTTCGGGTGCCTCGTGGGCTGTTGCCTGCTCCGAGCGCCATGAACGACGCCCCACAGGCGGCCTTGAAGTCGTTGTCCTTCCACTGCCCGAGGGTGGGTTGCTTGCCATACAGCAGCCGGATGGCGCTGTTGAACTCCAACTGCTCGCGGTAGGGCGTTATCAGTTTGATGGCGCCCTTCTCGGTCGCACTGGTGCAGATGACGTTCTTCTTGCGCCCCGTGAGCGTTAGGTAGAGCGCCAGCATCATGGTGACGGTGGACTTCGCCAGCTCTCGGCTCCAGCTTATAACCTCGAACCATTCCGGATGCTCGAGCACGCGCCCGATGAAGTCCTTGTGAAACTGGGCGAACGGGTATTTGGCATAACTCGGGAAAAAGTACTGCATCCACCTGATGGGGTCCTTCTCCAGTTCCGCCCTCAGTTTGCGGCGCTCGGCGGGCGGCATGCGTAGGTCGACGCCAACGTCCATCGCCAGCGTCTTCTTGTAGGCTTCCCACTCCTTTAGCGCAAATCGGTCCTCCTGCTTCATGTCGTACCTCCTTTCCTTATCCGGTCATTTTCGCCTTCAGGAACTCGTCCCAGTAGGTGCAGACTTCCTTGGCGGCCCCTATGTCGTGTGTCTTTATCCAGTCGATGAACTGCATGCCCGTGTTCACGATCTCGCTGATGCCTATCTCTTTCTCCAGCTTGCTGATGATGTCCGCCAGCTTTGCGAGCATCTCAGCCTCTTCCTGCGTCGCTACACGCTGTTCGGGCGGCCGCCTGGCTATGTTGTTCGTTATGGTGGAAATTTGGGCGTAGAGGTTCTTTAAATTGGCGTCACGGGTAATGGACAGACTGGTGCGGAGTTCGTCCCATCCCTCGTCGCGTATCCACGTGTTGACCATCTTAGAGCCGCGGATTAGCGCATTCGCCCTGCTACGCGGGTTCTGTCCGTCCTCACACCACAGCTTCTCGGCTATCTCTTGCGACGACTGGTAGCCCTGCACGTAGAGTATCTTCGCCATGTCCTTCCGCCTGGCGTTGGCGGGTGTTATCTTCCTCATCGGCTCAGTTTTGCGTTAATGGTTACTGTCTGTACCTCGTGCGTCTCCGTGCGGTCGAATGACTCGTATACCGGTGTTGTGAAAGTTATCTGGTACATCTTTATGCCGTGGGCGTTGGTGCTGGTGGTGGCAGCTGTGCGGGTCAGTACGCCCGTTACGCCCTCGATGGGGGTGACGCCCTGCAGCAGTTCGGTGATGGAGCGGACGAGCCCCATCCGTTCGGCTACACGGTGCCGTGTGTTACTGTAGGCGTGCGTGTCGTGGTAGCAGTCGATGTAGATGTTCACGTTCACGGTGGCCAGCCCCTTCTGGTGTTGCCTGCCCAGTTGCTCCCACTGCTCGCCAGAACTGTCCACCAATACGGCGGGAAACGTGACGGGGTAGGTCTCGGCGTTGTCGCTGTCGAGCATCTCCACCTGTCCGTACTCCTCGTCGATGTACGACAGCCCGAGTTCTCGCCCGTGCTCCTCCAGTATGTCTATTATCGCTGTCAATAAGTTCTCCATATAGCTATATTTTCAAGAATTTAACCACTTCTTTCTTTACCAGTTCTTTAACGATGCCGCGCACCTCCTTGCAGTCGTAGATGAATTTACGCTGTGGTATCTTCACGGTGAAGGTCTTCCGCTTGGTCAGTGCCATCCACTTGTACTGTTCCGCCACCATGGTGGCTTTTGTCTTCGCCTTCTTGCGTCCTTTCCCGCCTGTGGTGCGCCTGATTCCGTTGGCTTTGTAGTACATCGCCCAGAAGAACCGGCGCATCTTGTCGGTCAGCCTTATGGTGATCGTGCCGCCATCGTTGTGTATATCGGCATAGGGGGCGTTGTTGAATACCGACACCCACCCGTCGCCCGTTTTGTACGCTATGGCCGAAAAAAGGGCGTTTCTGCGGCTGTGCAGTGGCAGGTACTTGCCCTCTGCCCCTTTCATGCCGCTGAGCTGTCGCTTCGTCACCTTCCAGGCGTGGAAACCTCCGTCCTCGTAACCGCCACGGCGGTAGTTCCGCTTGAAGAAGTTGACCAGCTCCTGGCCAGCCACACCGGGAACCCGTCGGTTGAGGTGGTTCCGCAACTGCCCGAGGTCCTTGCCCAGCTTCTTTGCGAACGTCTCCAAGTCCATAGGCCTAGTAGTCCGCCTCCAGTCGGGTCAGTGTGCCGTCGGCCGCCAGTTCCAGACTCCGCACCCGCAGTCCGTCGTCCTTCAGTGCGTCGATGATGCGCCTTTTCCAGCCCGTCATGTCATGATCGCCAACCATGTCGGAGATGCCTGCACCCATTAGCGGGGACTCTTTCAAGTCGCCAGGACCGCTAGCCAGTAGCAGGAACTCGTTCTGCGCCAGGGTGTCGCCCATGGACAGACCGCCATCTGCGACCACCAAGTCGCCGCTGTCGTCTATCTGTATGCCGTACCGCTTGTTTCTCATCCGTGCTTAATTTTATCGTTCTGTATATCGCCCCAGTCCTCCTTGGTTTGCCCGCCAGATGTGCCGAGGCTTGTGTCTTCAGCGCCGACCCTCCGTCTTGTGCAACCGGTGTCCAGCTGTTGAATGTGTCGTAGAGTGCATCCACCCGTGCGGTCAGCTTGTCCAGCTCCGCCTTCAGCACGTCGGCGTTAGCGGTGGTGTGTTTCCCATCCTGGAACGTCATCCGTTCCACTTGGCTGAACAGCACGACGGCCAAATCGGCCATGCCTCCGTTGCTCATGTCCGCCACCACCACCATACTGCCGACCCTCGGCACGATGTGGAAGTCGTTGGCGCTGTCAGCCACCGCACACAGGCGGACGCCCGTCCACACCGCACCCTCACACCGCACCGAGCACGTATCACCCGAAGCATCCACCCGGGTGACGGTTCCCACGTGCCAGTTCGTGCGCTGTTCACTATCCTGGTGCGCCATGCTCTGAATGGCTTCCCGTATTTCAGATAATGCACTCATAATATAGATTAATATCTACGAATTTACAAAAAATGAGTGCGTTGCGGTAAATTCTGGGCAATAAATTTGCATAATGGTAGAAAAATAGTTACCTTTGTACTACAATCAAAACAAGAAAGGAGGCATATGACATACAAAGTTAAGGACCTTATCAAATTAGCGGAGGAGTTGGGATATGTGCTAGATAGAACAAAAGGAGACCATCGGCAATACCTGAAAAATGGAAAGGTGGTTACCATTTCGGGAAAATTGAGCAAGGATGTCCCCAGAGGAACCGCTAACAGCATCATTAAATCACTTAGGGAATAAAAAGGGGGAGACTGCTTAAACAGCCCCCCCATTAAAGAATAAATTAGATACTATCATGGAAATAAAGGCTATTATTGAATTCGCGGATAACAATTATTCCGCTTATTTGGAGGGAATCAACGGGTTTATGGGCATCGGTGACACCATCGAGGAAGTCAAAGAATCGTTGTTGGAGAATATTGAGTTTACATTAGATGGCATGAAAAGGAACGGGGCAAAAATACCGGATTGCTTTAAAAGCGATTATACCGTCAATTTCTATTTTGATGTTGCCACCTTCTTGCAAGTATACAGCAAAATAATCAGCAAGGCGGGGCTCGAAAAAATTACAGGCATAAATCAAAAGCAATTATGGCATTATGCGTGCGGGCAAAAAAAACCACGCAAAGAGACGGTAAAAAAATTAGCTGACTCGATCCATATCCTCGCCGAGGATTTGATGAAAATAAGATTTGCCTGAAATAAGATAGCCACTCACTAAGAGTGGCTATTTTCATTCTGTTACCTCGTTGCCCATGGCATCCCACCACTTGTTGTCGTAGCGGACCAGTGTCTTGTGGGTGGTCGTGTCAAACATGATATAGCCGTTGCTGGCGTTTGCGGGTGGCGCTGAATTGACGTTGAAGAGCGCGTATGCCTTCGTTATCAAGGAGTGCCAGCTAAAGATGCCGTTCGCGCCGCCGTAAATCTCTACTCGGCCGTCGCCCTCATTGTCTCTTCCAAGCATGCCCGGCAATAGGGTGGTGGCTTGTGATTTGATGACGACTGGCACGGATGAAGAACCCGCGCTCCCCAAATCGACGACGCCCGATGCGGGCACATAGGTCACTCCGTTCAGAATAATCGCCTTGATGACGGTTCCGTCGTCAGCTTTGCCCGCCAGTTCGGCTCTGAGGGCGCTATCGGCTTCCTGTCGGGCGGTGGCCTCCTGTGCGACCTTTCCGTCTACATACGACTGCGGAGTGCCCGAGTCGTCGCTTATCTTTATGTTTATTTCTCCGTTATTCGTTCCCATATTGTTTGGTTTTATAGTTGGTAAGCTTGGTCTCTCTTTATCTCCAATAGCCCAGCAGGGCGGATGAGCACACGGGTGGGCGATTCCACTTTCACCTCTATCACAAAAGTCGCCACGCCCATCTCCAGTGTGTCCGATTCTGAAAGCTCGCAATGGTAGCAGCCGTCCTCTTCTTTTACCAGTGTGCCGTCTTTTGTGCTGAAGGACTTCTTTATGACGGTTTGACCCCTCACGAAGGCCACACCGACTTCCGAGCCTTCCTGCTCGTTCTCTATCTCTACCACAAGCGCCTTTGTCTCGCCCGCGTAGCATGTGAATTGCTTCAAGTTCTGCATAATTTCGTTGGTTAGTTATCCGACTATAAGGGCGGGGTAGAATACCAGTGTCGACAGGTTCAAAAGCCCGGAGTCCGTCCCGTCTGTCGCAGGCACCCACATTTCCCCGTTTATCACCAGATGGAAGAACCTCACCGATCCTGCGAAGCCCATAACTGACGGCTCAGCGCCAATCAAAAACGGATATGTATTGAACTGATAGGAACCGGTCGTGATGTTAATCCCAACCCCATTGAGGATAGTAGACGAAGGCGTCTTCTCTATCTTCCACCTCGAGCTGTGGTAGTTGTCAAAAACTGCGGGGAGGCTGGTTCCTGAGCTCCCTGTCCAGTCCATAATGCTTGTTAACTCCCACATAGGGGTAGAACCGCTCAACGTTCCGAAGAACACACAGAAGCCGTTCTCCTCGCTCAGTATCTTCAACTCGGCCGAAAGCGTCATCGTGTCTGAGTCGACTGCGATGCCCGTATTGACGTAGTAATACCGCCCGCCAATATGCCCGAGGTCGAGGTATTCCAGCATGCTGTAGTTGCCGACCTTGACCCTGAAGTTCTTGGCGGACGCAATACCCACAAAGGACTTGCGCCGCAGGAATACATTCTGCAGGGACAGGTTGTGCCCAGTTGTGTGGGTAGCCTTCACGCGAAGGTAGATACAGGGATGCGCGATGCCGCCAGAGGGCGCGGAGTCTGCAATGCTGAGGTGCGCCCACTGCCCTTGTGTGTAGGCGGGGGTTGTATACTTGCTGTTATCCGCACACTTGATGTTCCACGCCTCTACCTCGCTTTGTGGCTGTTCGCAATAGGCATCGCATTCCAGTTCGTAAGGAACATCGCCCTCCAGTATTTTCGCCACAAGAAAACTGTAGCCTTCACGCGGCCCTCTATGCCGATAGATGCCTTTGCTTCGTCCTGTCTTCGCCGTTTTGCCGGTTATTCCGTACTTGGTGCGTGCCGAACTGCCGACCGTGCTCCCATTGTTGTTCCACAGATACGAGCCCGAAGCTCCGGTGGTGCTTGGTATTCTGTAATCAACTCCGGGGTTGTAGTCCTCGTCCTCGATGAGCATCCGGTAGGTCTCTGGCGACAGGGTCATTGTTTTTTCCACGGCTGGTGTCTGCGCTGAGCGAACGAGGGCGACCATAGACCGTGCCTTTATTGGACTGTTGGGGGCGCTAAAGTTACCGCCAAGCCCTTCGTATGCGACGCCCGTGACCCTGCCCGCCTTTGAACCGCCTATCGTCAAACCCTGCCCGGTCAGGCGCTGGTAGTCGGTATTGAAGGTCATCTGATAGAAGGACACCGTTATCGGATAGCTGGCAGTCGCATAAGCTATCACGGTTACACTGGTGTAGCTTGTGCTGTTTATCGGCTCATAGTTTATCGAGCCAATCTCGGGAAGGGTGAAGACCCCCGACTCTGAAAGCTGCGAAGTGTAGCCCCAATAGAGGGCTTGCTCCCGTTGGTTGCGTCCGTATGTGTCGTCGGTCCGGGTTGAGATCTTGATGGCGTACAGGTTGGAGTCGGTCAGAGGGTCGCCATTGCTGTCCACTACCTTGGTTAGCGCATGCTGGTAGGCGTGGCCGCCGTAATAAGTGGTCGCACAATAAGCGTTAAGTAGGTCTAACTGCCCCCTTGTCAGCGCAACCCCGTCCCCTTGTTCCGTCAGGGTGACGGAGAATAGATACTCGCCATCGGTGTAGAACTTTTCCATATTAGTCCAGTGTTATAACTATGTCGGTGAGGTGGCTGTCGACTAAGGTCTTCACTGCGTTCTTGGTCGGCATCTCTTTCGTCGCCCAGTTGCTGTCGCTGTTTGAGGTGGCGTTGACGAATCCCCACTCGGTTGTACGTGCTAAAGCGAAAGAGATTTTATCGTCACGTAGTGCGACGGAGGTCGTTTCGGTAGTAGCAGGTTCGTCTCCGCTGAGGTCTCGTTTTCGAGCTACTAAACGAGGATAAGTAGCGTTACCGTCAGTAGAGCCATAGACGTCCAGCTGTATGTGTCGCTCGCTATTGGTGTATACACGCAGCAGGCGGAAGATGGACGCTTTCTGTAGCTCCATAGCGGAGCCATTCTTGACCAAATCAATAGCCGCACTGCCCGAGCCGAACTGCATAGTGCTTGTAAACGACTTCACGCCTGATACGGTTTCGTCTCCGGTATTGTGAACGACTGCGCTGTCGTCTGCCTTAGCACTCAAAGCGACAAACACGGTACCGCCATTAACAGCCCTTGCGCTACCTGATGCTATCGTGCCGCTTGATTGGAGCACAACGCCATCTGAAAAGGTTTTCACGCCTGCTATTGTCTCTGCTCCTGTCTTGTGGACGACTGCGCTGTCGTCTGCCTTGCCTGTCAGCGCATCGTAGACGCATTTAGCTGATGCGTACTGGGTATCGGTCGAGCTTGAAGACAATGCCGTGACAAGGTTGGCCAGGGTCTGGTAATCCAGCAGGACTGTGTAGACCTTTCCGCCTGTTACCAGCCTAGACTCGTTATTTAGGATGTTGCCAGAGTAGGCAATGATGCCACCACCTTCGACGAACAGTGTATTCGCGGTTCCGCCACTAATAGAGGCGCTAGCGGTTCCTGGCGGGGCGAACCGAATATAGCCGCTATTGCCGATCACAATACCCGTTTGTAATGTCTTCCACCCGTCCACAGACTCATCACCAGTCTTGTGCACGACCCCGTTGTTGTCTGCCTTGCCTGTCAGTTCGTCGTGCACGCACTTGGCGGACGGGTACTGCGTATCGGTCGAGCTGGCTGACAGCGATGTCACCTTGTTGCCCTTGTCTTCCTTGTTGCTCGAATCTCCCGCTAGGGCGTCCCACTCTGTCCCTGTCCACGACACGTTCGTGCCTGCGGGGTAGGTGACTCCGCCGAGGGTGAAGGCGTTCGTCACGTTGTAAGTGTCACCCACCTTTCGGTTCGTCGTAGGCAGGTTGGCGAAGGTGCAACTGCCCTTGTACTTGTACACGGTCGAGAGGCTCTCGCGGATCTCGTCCAGCTGTTCGTCCGTCTCCTCCCTTGTGTAGTAGTCGGACACAGTGTCCTCCACATGCACCACGCCACCCACTAGCAGGAGCGTCTGCCCGCTGGTATAGGCATAGTTGGTTCCGTTCAGCGTGGCCACGCCGTCGCCGTAGCAGAAGATAGAGGTTCCGCTGTAGTCGCTTCGGGCGGGTATGGTGAAGGCACCACCGCTGGCGCTAGCGTTCATGGTGTAAAGGGTGTTGTCGGCAAGTGCCTCCACCAGTGCGCTCTGGTCGGTGTAGATGTACCCCTGTGCAGAGGTTGACAGGTTGATGGCGGCCGACACGTCCTCGGTGGTCGATAGCTTGGCGCACAGGATGTCGTTCGTGCTTGGTGTGCGGAACAGGTCGCCATTGTGCCAGGTGATGGAACCGCGGAGGTACACCACCTCGAAGGTGTACTCGATAGCGGGCGCGGCCGCTACCGCCTTGGGGGCGATGCACACACCCCGGGGTGTGCCGTCAAAGCGGCTCTCGATAAAGTCGCGGCGGGTCAGCGTGTAGAACGTCCCCTCGTTCGGGTACTGGGTGGAGGCGTAGTAAAGCTCGTCGCTCCACGAGCGCCCGTTCACCGTTGCCGAGTACCTGATTACGCACTGCCCGTTCACCTCGAACAGCACCTGCAGGCGCTGCTGTGCGTCGTATACCTGTCGGATGGTCTTGCGGTCGTTGTCACCCGCCGCCATGGCGTTGATGATGTCTTCCAGCAACTGTCCGACACGCTCGGCTGTATTGGCGCTTGTCTCGGTCTCGTTCTTGATGAGCTGCGCCCTTGCCAGTAGGTTGTTGTAGTCTGCCATAAGCCTAATACAATGGAATTACGGTCATAGGGAATAAGAGCTTCGTGACTCCGTGCCTGCTTGTCGGGTAGACGAAGTCGTCCGCATCGAGGTAGAGTGCCCCATCGGTACCGATTGTGGCGAAGACCGAATAGATCACCTTCCCGTAATAGTCGTTCATAAATGCGTCGCAACGGAATTTAACCCTCCGGGGAATCGGGCAGAAATACGCCAGAGCGCTGGCGTCCGTTTCAGTAAGCGAAAGCACTCCGTTCACCAACAGGTTGCCCTGCTCGTCAACGCGCCAGCGCTTTGAGGCTGTCTCGACAGGCTGGCAGCGGCAGGAGTTGTCCCAAGTGATGTCTGTATAAGCTTCTGCGGTTGACACATTGGCCACTCCCTCCAGTGTGATCCACTGGGTCGGTGCGGGTGCGAGCCCCACACGCCTGCGCGGTAGTTGGCTGAACTGTGCCAATGCACTGTCGGCTGACGCCACACACTCGGCATAGCGGGTGATATAGGCGGG
>DGTD01000038.1:0-2805 GCA_002396385.1 Bacteroidales bacterium UBA4345 | reverse complement strand
GAGCCACTCTTGTAGGTGTTGCTGCCTACGGTCTGCACAATGCCGATGTAGTCGGTGTTGGTATTGTTGCCCTTGAACGGCATCAGTTCCCCCGCCAGCACCACGAAGCCGTCGGTACGTACACCGCCTACCACGTTGCAGCCGCTGACCACGTAACTGGCAGCGGCATCCTCGCCCGAAAGCCCCGAAAGCCCCTCGGTGAACTCGTTCTGCAGGAAGTTCATCGCCTCCGGTGTCAGGTGGAATCCGTTGCCCCATATAGTCTTGTTCATATCGTCGTTGTTGTTAGTTGTCTACTACTGTTGTAAAGCTCATACCCGGAAGCACGTACATGGCCGCCTGTTCGCTGACGGCGTCCACGCTGTCGGCCAGTTCTGCCGGCACTACGATGGTGAACGCCTTCTGCGGCTGTTCCGCCATCAGGTACGATGTGGGTTCCTCTGCGGTCGAACTGACATAGGCGGCGTCGCTCCTATAGGTGTCGTCGTCAAAGAGGTAGGTGTCCGCATAGGCCACGCTGTCGTCTCCGTTCACGATGTAGATGCGGCGCTCCTCTCCGTCGAACAAGATGTTCAGCAGGCGCTCGATGTTGCCTTTCCCGCTGTCGTATCTCGCCATCAGCGTGTTGGTCCTGCGCCTGTTGTAGAAAGTCTGCGCCACTGTCTGCAAGGGCTTCAGGAGCGACCACAGCACGCCCAAAAGCGTCTTGCGGCGCAGGGCGGTGGGAAGCGCCAGCGGTATGAACCGCCTGACGTTGAAGCCGAATATGTGGTTGTCGAGTAGTGCCATCAGAACGTCGTGTTGAAGTTGATAAACTCGGTGTTGTAGTAGGGCACTGTCTGGTCATACACCAGTGCGCCGCTGTAGGGCTGGTACTTGTCCTCGATGCCTGCGGGCACCCCGCCCGCCGTTATGGCCATGGTGACCACCACACGGGCCATCTTGATGCCCTGCTGCCCCATAAGGTACTGCTCCAGCAACTGCGGATAGTAGACCCCGTTATAGGGCAGGTTCGCCAAATAGCCCTCCACACCGTTCTCGGCTACTGTTTTGCCGTTGCTCCCGTTTATGAGGTAGCCAGCAGAGTTGACCACCAGCGGATCGTACCAGATGCGCAACTTGATGTACAGGTGGTCGGCGGCGGCGCTACGGGTCTGCACCCTTACGCCCGCATCGGCTATGGCGGTCATGTAGGCGGTGAACTGCTCCAGTTCCTCATTGTCGAGTGTCCCGTCCGCCTTGGCGGCTTTCACCAGGATGGTGGGGTAGTTGGCGCTCACCACCTCGCACGAGCACTTCTTCACCACCTGGGCGGCCGCTATCTCCTCGTCGGTCATACCGCTGTTGTCGTATTCGGCTATGTCGGTGTCGAGCTCGCACCCCTTCTGCCATGCCAGCGCCTTGTTGCGGTACCAGTTCAGGGTGTGCGCCCGCTTGCTGATGATGCTGTCCACCTCGGCAAGGTGGGTGTCGAACAGCCGCTCGAGCACGTGGATGGACGACGCCACCACGAACATCAGCAGGTTCTCGATGCTCACACGGCTGAACTGCGTCTCCCACGTTTTCGTGGGGTCGAAGCCGTATTTCTGCCTCAGATCCTCGTTGGCGAGGAACGCGTCGGTCATCTCTTTCTTTATCTCTGCTATTGTGCGTGCCATAATCCCGTTAGTTGTATGTCTCGTCGTAGGTGTAGTCGAAGATGCCCTCCAAAGCTCCGTAGGCTTCCTCCGCCTCTCCAATGTCTTCCACTGTCAGGGCGGTGGCGGGCTTTTGACGCATATTGGCGAACAGTTCCGCGTTCCTGCGGTCCGCCACCTCCACGGGTGCGAGTTCCTGACCCGCCGCCAGTTCGTCAGCCACACCGATGCCGTTGGCAACTGCCAGCGACACCAGCGCTTCCATGCTCCCGCAGTGCTCTACGGCTATGTCGAGGAGGCTCTGCCCCGCTTTGACTGTTATATGCTCCATCTGTCTCCGAATTTCTTGTAAAAATATGCAAACCAACGTATTTTTACAAAAGAAAAATAGACTAAAATCTAAAAATTATGGACAAAATTTCGAATAAAATCAATTCAGTACCGGGGGTGTCGCCTTCGGACGTGGCCGAGGTGGGTCGTAATTTCGGACGCGGGGCGCTCGGGTTCTCGCCCATCCCGCTGCTTCGACCTAAATCGTCCCTTCAGTTCGCACAGTCGCACTGGGTCGCTCCCGTGGGGCTGAACCTCGTCAGCAGGCCCGACCCATCCGACCGGTTCTGGATACCTACCGACCCGCAGATCAACATCTCGGGAGGCAACAAAATCGTGAAGAGGGAAATCGCCAACGGGGCAGTGGCGGGCAATGGTGCCGTCAACGGCACAGTTAAAGAGCTGTGGCGTTCGGACGACTACAAGGTGACCCTCGCGGGGGTGCTAATGACGGACGACAACAACCCGCAAAGCGAATACAGGGAAGTGGGCGACCAGATGCGCAGGCTGGTGGAGCTCCTGTCGGCCAAAGAGGCGCTCATCGTTACGTGCGAGGTGCTGAACGACCAGTTCGGCATCACCCGTCTTGTGGTTGAATCGTTCGAGTTCCCCGCCACCGACGGAACCGACAACCAGGTGTTCACTATCACCTGCTACAGCGACGAATCGTACAACCTTCTAACCGATTAGCCTA
This sequence comes from Bacteroidales bacterium UBA4345, assembly GCA_002396385.1. Classification (GTDB taxonomy): domain Bacteria; phylum Bacteroidota; class Bacteroidia; order Bacteroidales; family Paludibacteraceae; genus Physcocola. The sequence continues at coordinate 144 of DGTD01000038.1, read as the reverse complement.
TGTTCCGAATGACCTACCACATCGAGGTGGGCGGCATGGTTCTGCCGCTCCTGACCTCAGTCAAGATCCGCAAGGATGTGAAGAGCTTGTCAGACACCGCCACTATCATCTGCCCCGCTGTGTCGCATTTCCGCCCGCTGGCGT
>DGTD01000102.1 GCA_002396385.1 Bacteroidales bacterium UBA4345 | reverse complement strand
CTCCTGAACTCCTGAACTCCTCAACATCAAAACTAAAACATTCGTGTCCATTCATGCATATTCGTGTAGCGCCGCAGGCATTTCTATTTTCCGCCCGGAAGAACCCGTCAGAATGAAGCGATGAAAACGACGGATGCAAGAAGCTAAAGCGTCAGTTTGGCGAAACAAATCCAATGGAATCGTTCAACAAAACCAATGGAATTGTTGAACAAAATCAATGGAATTGCCAGACAAAACCAATGGATTTGTTTCTCTCATCCGCCAGTTTACTTTTTCCTATCTGCCAGTCTATCGACCGAAAACTGCAGAAATCCATCCGTTCATCTGGTCGCCCCGATTTGCCAATCCCGCCGAGCAGCTGGGCGCAGCATTCGTGTTCATTCATGCATATTCGTGTAGCGCCGCAGGCGAATGTTCCGTTTCCCAGTCAATTCTGGCGCATCGGCCATGCCTTTTTCGTGTTTTAACCATTATTAACCTGCTTTGCGTTGTTATTTAAATAAAAATTCTTAAATTTGCAATCGATATAATTAAATTACCTCATGTGCCAACATCAGGTATCAAGCTACAAACTAAATCAGATAAGATTATGAAAAAAAGAGTCTTTACTTCAATCATCGCCTTGCTGGCCATGGTCGGCATGGCGCGTGCTGCCACTGACTATGGTCTGTCAATCAGTGGCGTTCCTATTACGTCTGATAACTATCAGAACCTCTCCTCCCTTGGTCTGACAAGCGGAACCATGACCTTCGACCCGACCTCGGGGACGCTGACACTCGACAACGTTACCCTGGACAACTATCCTAAGGCTATGGAAGGCATTGTCTTTAACAATAGCTATTTCCTTAGGTTCCGGCTGAAACTTATTGGCAACAACAAAGTAACGGGTATCAATAATACTCCATTAATGTTGCTTCAAAATGTCAGTCTCATTATAGAAGGTCCTGGAAAGCTTGAGACAAATATTATTTTCTTACAGCACATGTGTACACTGTCCATTTGCGGCGCAACGGTCACAGCGACATCCGTCTCGGGTTCTTCGGCCAGCAGTACTATAGAGTTCTTAGGTTGCAATGCCAGTTTTAGTAGAGTAGCCTCATGTTTGTATGAAGTGCACATGTTACGTGCGCATTACACGAATTCGAACATCGTGATTAGCAGTACCGGTGGCCTTGTTAACAGTAGCGGAAACTATGTCGCTGTTACGGTTGTTCCCGACCTGCCGCCTATCGACTTTAAGAAGGACAACAAGATAGACGCTTACGACATTTACGAATGGCTCAACTTCAAGTATGGTGCCTATCAAGCCACACCAAACGTCGATCAGCAGAGCGCCGACCTGTACGCAGACGGCAATCTGTCGGCCGCCGACTTGGTTATGCTTGGTAACTACATGACAGGCACCAGACCGGTGGGATGGGGGGCACCCAGCCGCCTGCGTGATAATGGGGCGAGTGAATTCTTCTATCCGAATACTCCCAGAAACATTATCTGTGGGAGCTATCCCCAAACGACTACGTGGACCTTGTATGATCAATTTCCATTTGGGGGCCGATTTAGAGACGACCCAGACATCACACACTATAGTGTCTCTTCCTCCAACCGAGACGTCGCAGAGGTGAGTTTGGTTCCCAACAGTACAACTAAAGTGTATTGTTACCGCTACCAAATAACCATGAAGAAGACGGGCTTCACCAACATCACCTTGAGGTATGACGACAAGTTAGGCAACAAGGTAGAGATGAAGGTGCCGCTGACCGTCTATCAGAACAGCGACTTATTTGCCTCTGGCGACAAGCTCTACGGGTTCTACATGGAAAAAAACGGCTATAGAAAGGACAGGCCATACGATTTGTACAACAACATGGACGTGCCAGTAGGTTCCACCATTGCACTGACAGTGGACAAAGCCTTGAATGGCTACGACATCGCTACACATAGTAAACGCGTTGCCTGTGCCAATTGGGAGGTCACCGGCAACAATAATGTCACGGTGGAGAAAGTGTCGGACCATGTGCTTGTCCACGTAAACGGACCAGGTACGTTCACCGTCTCCGCAACCGACAAAAGCAACAAAAAGCTTTCGGCAACCTTCAGGGCCTGCGACGTGTACACCTACGATAAAACCAGCGTCTACAAGAACGGCGAAAAATTCTTTGGCGTACCGAAACGCAGAAGCAGCAGCATGATGGGAGCTACTGCAGATTTTGTGTATATCCCTAAGATGGTCACAGGCAATGGCAAGGTGTACACAGTGGTGAACCATTATTGTAGTGAGTATAATAGTTTAATGGGAAATACTAGAAATCTTCGAACCTTCCACATCGTACCCATCTATGCAGAAGTGTACTGCAACCAGGAACGGGTCTTTGAAGCCGAGGGAGTATTCCTGCAGGACATTGCTGTCAACGAATACGACGAAACGGTGGCGGTGGGATTTCAATACGACCCGACCCTCAGTTATGAAGAAACCGATGATAACAAAAGTCCTGATTTGAAAGACTGTTCGTATTCCTTAAGAAGGGCAGCGTACTGTTGCTACATTAGCCAGACAGGTGCGGATGAGACTGGGTATTACAACCCCGAGAAACTGGAGAGTTCCTATGACAAGGTGGTATGGGACGATAACGAAGAAGAGTGGTGCATATTGGGTGTCGCCGCAAGGAAAAAGACCGCCTGGGGAGAAACAATCTATCCCAAGGACTGGATCTTCGAACGGAGAGATCAACTCACTTACAACCAAATAGCTTCCTACAGGAGATCAGCAAACAACAACTTTACGTATAGAATCT
>DGTD01000043.1 GCA_002396385.1 Bacteroidales bacterium UBA4345 | reverse complement strand
TAACCCCTCAATTTTGCATAGTTAAGGATGAAGTATCGCGATTCTGTATCCTTAACTATGCTTTTTTATATAGTTAAGGATGTGCTATCGCTACTTTTCGCCAAAAAGAAGGTGGTCCTTATAAAGGAAAGAACCGAGTCTGTGTGGGCAAAATTCACTAGCAAGTGGTTCTTCTATCATCGGGGAAAAATACTACTTTGCAGATAGTTATAGAAATTGTACGTTTCTCCCTCGTAGCATCCCCAAAGAAAAGCCCCCTCTGGTTTTGCTCTGGAGGGGGCTCGTTCAAAAAACACAAATTATTTCAATACAAATTTAACGTTGTCGGTTTTATTGGTGGTTGTTAGAATGTAGACTACATTTTTCTTCAGGTTTTCAATCTTTACGGCGTTCCCCATCATGTCGTAAACGCGCGCGTTGGTCAGTTGCCGTAGTTCAGCGGTACTGAAAATTTTGTCTGCACCGCTCTGTTCGGCACTTTCAAAATCCAGCCAGTCCACATTCACATAGTTGCCCACAATTTCCAGTTTCAGCACGTGCTGTCCTTCTTCAAGGGTGGCCTCGCCTATTTTCACCTTCTCGTATTTGCTCCAGTCGTCGCAGGTTGCGGCCAGGGTGTAGCTGTCGTTCAGCTTCTTGCCGTCGAGGTAGAGGTCGAATCCCTCCAACTCGTTGGCGCACGATATATTGGCATATAGGACGTATTTCTGTGTCTTCTTCACGTCGACGGTATATTCTGTCCATTCGCCTTTCTCGGTGTAGCCTAAAGCGTATCCGTCTTCTGCGGTCACTATGTCGACACCGTCCTCACGGTAGTTTTCGCCCTTGTTCTCGGTGTCGTTGTCGTAGTACGAGAAACCCTGTCCGGCAACATCGTAGTTCTCGGCCTCAACTTTGCCGGGAATTTCGGCCGCAATGCCCTTGTACGGGGTTTGTGGCACATCTACCGGGGTCATAAAGATGCGGTAGGCATATACCTTGTTCTCTATCTTCACGGGTATGGTCAGGGTTGTGCCGTTCAGTGCCATCTCTTCTTCCGAAAGCAGGTCGGTTCCCGATACGGGGGTGTCTTTGCTCTGCCAGGTTACCCGCTCAATCCGTACCTTCACTTTTCCGCCCATAAATGCGGGTAGCGTTTCAAACACGACGTTCACATCGCCCTCGGTATTTCCACCGATAACAACGCTGGCACAGTTGTTTTTCCGGTCAACGGCGGCAAATCCGTCCACGCGGTCGCTCTTGTCGTAAGGGGGTGTCACTTTGGCCATATAGCCTTCCATGTCGCCATACCATTTGTAGAGCCACCAGCCTCCGCCTTTCTGGTTCTTGTCGGTCAGCAGGCTGCCCAGTCGGCCGGGCAGATTGGTAAACCACCACGAAATGGTGGCGCTTTCCACACCGTAACGCTCGAATTTGGCTATGAAGGGAACCGAATAGCCGGGGCAGCCTTCAAACTTCTTCTTGTCGTCGCCCGAACCGGCGCAGTACTCGTTAATGCAGATGGGCAGGTGGGGTATTCCCAATTCGTCTTCCAGTTTGCGAGCGCTCTCTATGGCTCCGGCCAAGCCCTCGCTTCCCCACTGGTGCCAGCAGATTTCGTCGGGCAGGCAGTTGTTCTCTTTGCAGAATTTCAAGAAGTTCTTCATCCGGTCGTTGTGGTAGTAGGCAATGCACGGACCCACAACCTTGGCTTCGGGATCCAGTTTCTTGATGAGTTCGTAGGTCGGTTTCCATACGGTGGTGTACAGGCTGCCGTTCGCGTCGTTCCAGGTTCCGTCTGGCTCGTTCCAAATCACATAGCTGTGTATGTTGGTGAGGCCCATCTCCTGTTTCCTGTTGAGGTAGCCCTCAACCGATTTCAGCCAGCTTTGCTGGCCAGGCCATTGGTAGGGCCAGTAGGGTAGCAGGTCGGGCAGGGTTATCTGCACCTGGGCGGTTGTGCCTTTCAGGCGTTCGGCTATGATAAAACCGTCACCGAAAGGGTGCTGGTTCTTGTTCGTCCCTTCGGGTGGCTGGCAGAACATGTGCGGTTTCAGCGGAGCCACCAGACCCTGTATGTCGGTAGGCAGGTCTTCTGTCATGCCGTATAGCGACCCCGATGCGCAGTGGGTTACAGGCCTGATGCTGTCGGTTAGGCTCACTTTGAGCGTTTCGGCTGCATTGCCGTTCAACGACACTGCAAGAAAGGCTGCTGTCAATAGTTTGAAGTGCTTGTGTCTCATGGGTTCATTTGTTTTTCCTTTTTGGCAAAAGTAAGCTATTGTGGCCGTTCTGTACATGCAAATTTGGGTCATTCGTTTTGAAATATTCCGTCATTTCCCGTGTTTGGCGCTATTTCTATTGTTGAATCTTCTGTTTTTTGTGAACGCAGACTGTTTTTCTGTTGAATTAAACAGGTTCCTTTATATGTGGCTGAAATCGCTAAATATATTGGTCGGTGTCCGGACCACAATGTGATGCATTAAAGAATGGATAGGGTGCCAACAGCTTTGGCTGTCCTGTTTCTCCATTGGTAACAAGGCGAATTCTGCCTTTACTGAAGATATTCTCGCTTTAAATCCTTAAATTTGCCGTAACCTATTTTTATTCTTGTTGAACAATTCCCATTTAGTTGTATGGTGTTTTTTATCTTTCTTATCCTCTTGATTTTCGTAGTGGCGGTCTATTCCACTATTCTAATGTCTTTTCAAAATTATAAGGGATCTGTTAATGCTAAAGAACAAGCCAAATTAGAGGACGAACAAGCGGCTAAGGAAGCAGCAGAGAAAGCGGCTAAGGAAGCGGCTGAACGGGAGAAAATTTTGAGTCCTCGTCGAAACCATGCTCTTGCTGGTCTTGTGGCGTTGTTGCTGAAGTCTGACCGCGTTGTCGACGGGAAAGAGGTGGAACTAGTGCTCGGTTACATTAAGCAACACTATGAAAAAGATGCTAAGGAGATTGCCCGCTTACTCAAAATTGCATTGAAAATCAATAACGACAAGTTTGTCAAGCAGAGTTGTTTATGGTTGAGAGAAACGCTCTCTTACGCCGAATGCCTCGCTCTTACCGAATTCCTTTTCGATGTTGCCCGCATCTCGCAAAACATCTGTAAGGAAGAGTGGTGCCTGTTGTGCGACATTATGGACAGGCTTGGATTGGAACAGGATGACATTGATTACCTTTCACGGAAGTATAGCTTTTTTTATTCCTGTGGTGCCAGTGCTGGTTCGTCGGGTACAGCCTCTGCCTCTTCTGAACTGGCGGTTGGGACGAACTCTCAAGAAGGGCGGACGGCCAACGCCTTCAGGGTGCTGGGCTTGGGAACGGGTGCCTCTAAGGCCGATGTGCAGTCCGCTTTCCGACGCTTGGCAAAAAAATATCATCCCGATACTGTGCAAGACGAGAATTTGAAGAACATCCTCTCCGAAAAGTTCAAGGAGATTAACGCTGCTTACAATTTATTAATTGGTTGATATGAAGCTGCTAAACTACGCGTATTCCTGAATGGCAACGACAGTTGTAAACTCATCAATCCGATTGGTGGCAAGCTTGGCGGTGAGGAGGATACTACCCAAAAAGAAAGGCGCATCTTCTGATGCGCCTTTCTTTTTGGGTATGTTGTTTGTTTACTTGTTTGCAATTTTAGCCCAGCTGTCTTTCAAACCAACGGTGCGGTTGAAGACCAGTGCGCCTGGTTTGCTGTCGGGGTCTACATTGAAGTAGCCGATGCGTTGGAACTGGTAGTGTTCCAGTGGCTTCGCGTTGGCTAGCGATGGCTCTACATAAGCCTTTACAATCTTCAATGAATCTGGGTTCAACATCTCGTGGAAGTCGCGTTCCTTGTCCTCACCCGGATTTTCGCAGCTGAACAAGCGGTCGTAAAGGCGTACTTCTGCTTCAAGGGCGTGCTTAACGCTAACCCAGTGAATGGTACCCTTAATTTTGCGGTTACTTTCGGGTGTGCCGCTGCCGCTCTTGCTCAATGGGTCGTATTCGGCGTACACCTCAACCACGTTGCCATTCTCGTCTTTCTTGCAACCGGTGCATTTTACAATATACGCTCCCTTCAGGCGGACTTCGTTGCCAGGGGTAAGGCGGAAGTACTTCTTAGGAGCCTCTTCCATAAAGTCGTCGCGCTCAATCCAGCATTCCTTGCTGAAAGGAACGTCACGCATACCGGCGTTCTCGTCTTCCTGGTTGTTCTCCATCTGTACGGTCTCTTCCTGGTCGTCTGGGTAGTTGGTAAGCACCAGTTTAACTGGATTGATGACTCCGCAAACTCGGTTGGCGCGTTTGTTCAAATCCTCGCGGATGCAGCTTTCCAGCACACTCATGTCGATAAGACCGACGTATTTGGTGAAACCGATCTTGTTGTATACGAAGTCGTGAATACTTTCAGGAGTGTAGCCGCGGCGGCGCAAACCGCAGATAGTCGGCATGCGGGGGTCGTCCCAACCACGAACAAGGCCTTCCTTCACCAACTGAAGCATCTTACGTTTGCTCATAACGGTGTAGGTAAGGTTCAAGCGGTTGAACTCGCGCTGTTTAGGGCGGTAGTCGCTGTCGGCGAACTGGTCGATGAACCAGTCGTAGAGCGGACGGTGAACCTCGAACTCAAGGGTGCAGAGCGAGTGGGTTACCCCCTCGAAATAGTCGCTCTGGCCGTGGGCGAAGTCATACATCGGGTACACCTTCCACTTCCAGCCGGTACGGTGGTGTGGGTGGGTGGTGATGATGCGGTACATAATAGGGTCGCGGAAGTGCATGTTTGGCGATGCCATGTCTATTTTGGCACGCAGCACCATTTTGCCGTCTTCCACCTTGCCGTCGGTCATGTCTTGGAAGAGTTTCAGGTTCTCCTCAACACTGCGGTCGCGGTACGGACTGTTGGTGCCCGGTACGGTAGGCGAACCCTTCTGGGCGGCAATCTGCTCGGCACTTTGTTCGTCTACATAGGCCTTGCCTTCCTTAATGAAGCGGATGGCCAGGTCGTAGAGCTGCTGGAAGTAGTCTGACGCATAGTAGACGTTCTTCCACTGGTAGCCCAACCACTGGATGTCTTCCTTAATGCTGTCGACGTACTCAACGTCTTCCTTCACCGGATTGGTGTCGTCGAAACGGAGGTTGCAGGTGCCGTTAAATTTTTTGGCGATGCCGAAGTCCATACAGATGGCTTTGGCATGACCGATATGGAGGTAGCCGTTAGGTTCTGGCGGGAAACGTGTCTGTATACGGCCATTGTTGCGGCCTTCTTCCAAGTCTTTCGCCACTTCGGCTTCAATGAAGTTCAGTCCCTGTACTTCATTCTCTTCTTTCTTCTCTTCCATATTGTTAAAACAAATCCTTTTTTTGTCTGTTTATGTTGTTCCCGGCGTTTCGTCGGATGTTTGCGCTTTTAGTAGGTCAAAGATACCTTTTTTTGCGCTATATGGCGCACCGTTGACCCTTTTTCTGGGAAAAATCGGGGCTGTCGGCGCTTATTTTGTGCTTTTTTCGCTCAACAGGGCGTAGTCGAGCACCTCGCTGGCGTCTTCCACATAGTGGAACGAGAGCCCTTTCAGGTAGACGGGTTTAATCTCTTCCACGTCTTTCTGGTTCACCTTGCACATTACAATCTCTTTTATGCCGGCACGTTTTGCGGCAAGAATTTTCTCCTTTATGCCGCCAACAGGCAGCACTTTGCCACGCAGGGTAATCTCGCCGGTCATGGCCAGATTTTTGCGCACCTTGCGGTGGGTGAATGCCGAGGTCAGCGAGGTCAGTATGGTGATGCCAGCCGACGGACCGTCTTTTGGCGTGGCGCCTTCCGGCACGTGCATGTGCACGTCGGTGGTTTCAAACACCTCGCTGTCGAGCCCGTATTGGTCGGCATGGGCCTTCAGGTATTCCATGGCAATCATGGCACTTTCCTTCATCACGTTGCCCAGGTTGCCGGTCATGGTCAGTTTGCCTTGCTTGCTCTTGCTCAGGCTGGTCTCGATGAACAGAATTTCTCCGCCCACGCTCGTCCATGCCAGACCGGTAACCACACCGGCGTACTCGTTGCCTTCGTATATCTCGCGCGTGAAGCGTTCGTTGCCCAGCAGTTCTTTTAGGTCGCTAACCCCTATTTCTGGGTCGAATTCCTCTTTCAACACCACTTTCTTGGCCGTCTTGCGCAGAACCTTGGTAATCTGCTTGTCGAGCTCGCGCACGCCACTCTCGCGGGTGTAGTGTTCTATGATGTAGTTGATGGTGTCTTTGCCGATCTTTACCTGCTCGGGGTTGAGGCCCACCTCCTTCATTTCTTTCGGTACCAGGTGCTGCTGGGCAATCTCTACTTTCTCTTCCTGTATGTAGCCGCTTATTTCAATCAGTTCCATACGGTCGAGCAGTGGTTTCGAAATGGCGCCCACATCGTTGGCGGTGGCAATGAACATCACCTTGCTCAGGTCGTAGTCTACGTCGAGGAAGTTGTCGTGGAATGTGTTGTTCTGCTCAGGGTCGAGCACTTCCAGCAGGGCGGCCTCAGGGTCTCCCTTGAAGTCTTTCGCCACCTTGTCTATCTCGTCGAGGA
>DGTD01000057.1 GCA_002396385.1 Bacteroidales bacterium UBA4345 | reverse complement strand
TTCCTTTTCTAACTAATTGTTGAATAGTAGGCATTTTTTTGAACTTTTAATTAACTTTGATATATACTTACTAATAGTAGTTTGCAAAATTACACAAAAAAAACGAATTGAGAAAATATATATGTATTTTTTCTATCACACTGAAAATAAACGATAAAACTTTGCATTAGAATCCATAGTCATACTCGAACATTTTTGCATTTTATGTTGCGAACGACCCCACAACTCACGACAGAAATATTATATTTGCATATATAAAACCCGATTGTTGATGACCGAACAGAAAGAGAACATCATTTTTTCCGCGAGTTCCGGCATTGAAGCCTATGAGGAAAAACAAAGGATAAAGGAACAAGAAGAGAAAAACAAGCATAAAAAATGGGTATCGTTATACCTATTATATATATTAGTGGCTGCCGTCATTGTTTACATCTTCCCCTCCGGCTCCAAGTTCAACTACTCGTACGAGTTGGGGAAGCCATGGATATACGAGGCCTTGACGGCTCCGGGCAATTTCCCTATATTGAAGTCTGCCGATGAAATGTCGAAAGACTACAATATGCTGTTGAAACAATACTACACCCCGTATTTCCACACCGACGAGTCGGTTGAGAAAGAGATGCTCAAAAAATTTGACAAAGATAGCGAGAAACTCACCGCCAATTATGGGGAAGAATATACCTTATATATAAGGAAGCAGCTAAAAAAGATTTACAGCGACGGCATCATCGACAACGACAACAAAGACAACATCGACAAACTAGGAATCAGCAAAATCAAACTCCGCCAAAAAGGAGAGAACGGAGGCGAGGACTTTTATGCCGACTCGGAATTGAAAAGCCGGCATACCATAAAGGAGGCCTACGAACAAATTTTAAGCAACGCTCCACACGGCTATAGCAAGAAAACTCTGTCGGCATACAACATCAACAATTACCTGAAGCCAACGTTGGTTTTTGAAGAGACTATATCACAAGAGCAGAAAGACTACATCAGGAGTCAGATGTCCGACACGAAAGGGATGGTTCAAGACGGCCAGAAGATTGTAGACCGGGGCGACATTGTCTCTGCCGACACCTATATGATACTGAACTCGCTTAAGCACGAGATTGAGATCGGCAACATGGGGTCTACTTCGAAAACAGCCTTCTGCGGACAAGCAATCTGCGTGTTGTGTATCCTCACCGCCCTATTCCTGTATTTCGTCCTATTCCGTGACTTCTACATCAACAGGCAGCGTATGCTTTTCGTGCTTGGCATGATAACTGGCCTTTGCGCACTAACAGCCTACGTCACCCAATTATCTTACGAAGTGCGTGACTTATCGGTATACATCATACCTTACGCAATGGTTCCCATCACCATCAGCACTTTCTTCGACACCCGCACCGCCCTATTCACTCACCTAACCACCGTGCTGATCTGTTCACTGATAGCACCACACGAATTCGAGTTTCTGTTACTGCAAATTCTAATCGGTATGATCTGCATCAGCACTTTAAAGAAATTCTACCAACGCTCACAGCTTTTCAAGACAGTTGGCATTATCGGCAGCATCTATATTCTCACATACAGCGGTCTGGTATTAACCCACACAACAGGGTGGGTAAAAAGCGACACCATGGTTTTTGTATCGTTTGTCATAAATGCCATACTTTTGCTTTTTTCATACCCCCTCATCTTCATATTCGAAAAGCTATTCAACTTCACATCCGACATAACTTTAGTCGAGCTTACGAACTCGAACAACCCCTTACTCCGCCAGTTCTCGGAAGTTGCACCAGGTAGTTTCCAACATTCGCTGCAAGTGTCGAACCTGGCTAGCGACGCTGCTGACCACATCAACTGCAACGCCCTGCTTGCACGTGCTGGAGCACTGTACCACGATATCGGGAAAATGGCCAACCCTATTTACTTCACCGAAAACCAGAACGGGTTCAACCCACATGCGAAGTTGTCTCCAATGGACAGTGTGAGAATCATCACCAACCATGTATCCGACGGCCTTGTTATAGCACGCCGAAACAGTCTGCCGAAACAGCTGCAAGACTTTATCGAAAGTCACCACGGAAAGAATCCGGTGCGCTACTTTTACAACACCTACTGCAACGAGCATCCTGACGAACAGGTCAACATTGCAGACTTTTCGTACAAGGGGAAACTGCCAAGCACAAAGGAGGAAGCAATTGTTATGATCTGCGATTCGGTTGAAGCTGCTTCCAGAAGTCTCGACTCCTACACGAGCGAGAAAATCAACGACCTGGTAGAAAAGTTAGTTGCCACGCAACTTAAAGACGGTGCTTTTGCCGACGCTCCTATCACCTTGAAAGAGATTGAAACCATCAAGACGGTTTTGAAAGAAAAACTAAAGAATCTGTACCATACCCGAATCAGGTATCCAGAGTTAAAAAAAGGAGACAAAGATTAAAAAGATGAAAGGCTGTGTTCGGACGAGCACAGCCTTTCTTTCTCTTTTTATAAGCATTACTATCACTCCATTTTTGTAGCACTAGTTACACCGTCTGGATTTTGAGTATTGAGCGGCGACCCATAGGTTGCCTTGACCTCTTCAGAAGAAATTGCCGATTGGAAATCGGATGGAGAAAATTTAACCGGAGCAGTAGAAAACTCTGGCACATTGTAACACTTCAGCAAATTCAAGTCATGTCTAGGATTGGCATGTGGCATTTGGACGGGCTTAGAAGCCTTTCCATCGGCTCCGATATGTGAAAAATAAGGGCGCGAGTAATTGCCATCGAACCTTCGAGACGAGAACACGAACCACTTGCCGCCTTTCGACCAATCGTGATAACTGTCAGACTCCGTTTTACTGTTAATTTCGTCGAGCGGGCGCACTTCCATCGTTCGCAAGTCAACCAGGCAAAGGTCAGCTGTTTTGTTTGTTTGCGTCGAGGTTCCATAAACGGCTTCTGTAAAAAGGAGGTATCTTCCATCGGGAGAGACCCGCGGATAAGTCGCACTTTTCAGCTTAGAGGCAGCATCGTAAACCAGTTCCGGTTTTCCCCAAGAGATAGAATCGGCATTGAATGCTATACGGAACAAATTGTAGCGCATCTTCATAATCGACGGACCAACCTTAAGGGTAGAGTCGGATGAATTGTAATAAAGGTATTTGCCGTCGGGCGACCAGTTAGGGTTGGTTTCATGAGAACCCGCAGTACGTAAAACACCCGTTATTTCATTCTTCTCTATATTATAGAGTACCAAATCGGATCGAAGGTCATATGGTTCTACTTTATTCAACGCAAAAACAGGGAAACTCTGTTTAATCGTATTCGAAGAAAAGGCTATAAATGGGAGAGTCGGATGCCATGCCGGATAGACAGTCCCCGCAAACATATCGCCAGTACGGGTGTTAATTTTACTGACTTTCCCATTATAAGTAAGAATAAGGCCTCCATTCGCACCCCGGTAATAGAACATTTTGTTTTCAGGGTGATTGCGCTGCGCAGTATGACAATTGACGCACTTCTGTCCACGGATGTTCGGATTTTTGTGACAGCGGTGGTTGTCAAAAATCACGGTCTGCTCGCCATTCTCGATGTCGTACTGATAAACACCCACTTCCCCTGTCCCCATGTAAGAAGGCTCAATCAGACGGTAGGTCAGATAACGGTCAATAGAATCGGGGCTGATTTGGTTCACAAAAGGTTTGAAATGAAGCCACGCACCCTTTTGGCGTGCATAAACATCGAATTTCAAGCTCTTTCCCACATTTTCAGACAACAACTTTTTCCAATCGGATACAGGAATAAGGAAAGCGTTATCGGCATTACCCGGCACTTTTACCAACTCCCCCACTTCGGGCGTTATGGTCAGCACACATTCGTCTACACTATCGCGTAAAAAGAAATTAAGAGGTGCAATGTTGGCCGGCACCACGCAATTGGAATAATCGGGATAGATGTCGGCCTCTGCGTTCTTTTCCGCAAACGACGTAGGGACATCTGCTGAGCATGCGGCCAGCAAACAACATGCTCCAGCCATTACGGCAATACTTAAAGAATACTTCATAACAAACATCATTTGCTTTTTTTCAAATTTGCGGCAGACGGATACGGATTACCGAACAAGAGATAGTAGACATACATACCCCTGTATTCTTTCAAAGCCTCGGCACCCTCTTCCCGGCTATTCGCATAATTCTTCGCATTATATACAAAATTTGCCACACGGTTATTGACTTCAGGGTCTATAGGGAAAAGGCGTCGGACATCTAAATTTGCATTTAAGGCATACAGGCAAACCACTTCCTGCATACACACAGGCATTTGTTTCCGGTACATTCCTTTTACGATACGCAAATCGTCCATAAACTTCTCGGTCTTCTTAGCATAAAGTTCCAACAGCATGCGACGTTCCATATTATCAGGATCGAGGTTCGTAAACGTCGAGAACAGGGTAGGCAAATCGTACGTACCGGCGAATACCGGTTCGGGAATTTGCGAAGCATAAGTCTTACCAAATATCGAATAGGCATTAAAGAATGCTTGTTGACGCCCTGCATACTTTTCCATTTCCTCCGCCCAGGCAGCGTAAAACATAGTCTGTTTCAACTGTTCCATATACTTTAAGGCCAGTTCTTTCTCTCCCTGAATCAAAGCCACAATAGCCGACCTTTTCAAGGCGTTTACACTCCTATGCGCATTCGTCCAAGCCTCCATTCCCCAAAACAGGGACATATTCAGTTGCGACGAATAAAAGAACAAGTCGGGATAGAAAATAATCGGGTCGATGTTCGGATATGGAGAATTGAGGGTGTCGTAACGCACTGGAAAGTCAAACAGTTTCTCCGACAGTTTTCCTGTTTCCAACAATGCTATATACCGGTATGCCGCTATGGCCCTTGTTGGGCGTTCGACTTTTCCAGCCGACTCCAGCACACCTTCCCAATCATGGTTTTCTGTACGTCTTTGCATCTCAAGCAATGTGCGGCAGTTCGCATCACGGAACGAGAAGAAGAAGGACAAAACCAACAGGAGGGCAAAGGAAGTTGCAAAAAACGGGACTTTTTCCAATCGTTCAACCGAACAATCAGCACCGGCAGCGGTTACAACCACAGCCAGCACCAACGACAACAGGCCATAGGCAAACACATTAAAGAAATAAGGGTTTGGCAATGGAGCCAGCAGTGCAAAAATATAATCTTCCTGATAAATAGAAGTTTCTAACAAAGGAACCAGTAAAGCAATAACCAATCCGGCAACCATAAGTTTCACGGCCTCGCCCTGCTCTTTCCTCCAACGCCCCGCACCAATCAGTAAAAGCGACAAAGGTGCATATAGTCCAATTAGCAAATGCAAGACAACCGCCAGCACCGAGCAGACAGAAAAACCGACCTTTCCGTTCTTTCTTAATAAAGATTCACCCAGAAGGGCCAGCAACAAAGAGACGATCATGCCCAGTTCGAAAGACACAAAAAATGATGTGTCGAAATTCTCGTATATGGCATATCCGGCTGATGCTTGCGCCATTAAGACAGACAGAGGAACAACAAAGAGCATTAACAGGCGTGTAAAACTTTCAACGCCAGTCAGCGCCGAGAGCAGACGGCCTATGCAGACCAAGCCAGCACCAACCACAGCCGCACCCAGCAACGGATAATAACAGAGTTGTAACAACCATTTTGACAAATAGACTAAAACACCAGCCGACTGCGGCAGAGTTTCTCCAGCAAAGACCGCATTAGCCAAAAACAGGTTTTCCGCTTGTATTCTATATAGGTAATCGGCATTGTAAACACCGAGGAAAAGCAAGACAAAGACAAAGAAAGCCGCCTCGCAACACCACCTGGTTTGTTTAAGAGAAAAATTCATAACTCGATTTTGTTTTAGAAAAGGAAAGTTTGTTCAAAACAAAAAAATCCAAACAAGTTTTTCTCGTTTGGATTTGAAAACCTAAGTGATTGAGAAGGGATTCGAACCCTTGACCCACAGCTTAGAAGGCTGTTGCTCT
>DGTD01000084.1 GCA_002396385.1 Bacteroidales bacterium UBA4345 | reverse complement strand
GTGCTGCAAAACAAAACAAGCAAAATCATCAATGTCATGGGCAAATATAGGAAAAAAAAGGCATACCTTCATCTAAAATGATTACCCATTTTTTACGCAAATCGGCCGTTTTGTTTTTTTTTGTTTCGTTCACATTTGTTAAGCATTACTTTGGCTGTCGATTCAATGCCAGTCTGTTTCCAACTGCGAGTATCTCGTGTATCAGACGGGGAGTTTGACACGTGGTTGTCAGTCCATCCCCATTAACCATGTCAAAATCACCGCCTCCGCGATTCATAAAGAGACTGTCACCTCTTGATTTCACTTGATTGTTGTTGTTTATAGCAGAATATCCCGATAGGGATAGTAGAAAGAACTGCAGCAAAACCAAAATCAAATAAGAACAATAACACCGTCAATGCATCTCTCACGTCCCAACTTTTCACAAAGAAATATATATAGATTAACAAAACAATGTTTACCCCTGCGACAATTGCTAATGCAGAAATCCACCAAGCCTTGTGTTTTAATACATTCCAAATTAGATTTCCAAAAATGGTGTAGGCGAAAATATGGAGGAAAAAGTACGATGGGCAATCCATATAAAATCTTATTCCATCGAAATATAGCAAAGGATGCAGCAACAAGGCAATAAATGCCAAGAAAAGCATCCACAAAGTGGAATTGATTATTGTTTTCATCTAACAGGAAGATTATGATGTTACAATATGTATGTTTCATACATCGATGATGCTTGTTTCTCATCCGCAAATATAGGAAATAAAGCGGAATGGACTTGTCTTTATTGGAATTTCTTAACATAATAGGCTGATTTTTTGCATCATGATTCTTTTCTGCTTTCACAGCACAAACAACCATAGAAAGTGAAGCTTGTCCCGGATGGGGGCGGGAGTCTCGACCAAAACAGAGAATGGGAAGTTGGACGTGGGCAATATGATGGTGATGATGGACAAAAAATAAAGGTGTGAAGAAAGAATCTACAAGTTAAAAGCGATTCTCTGAAAACATAATAAAGGCATATTCTTCACGTTATTTTCAATGAAAACCAAACAAATAAATATGGCAAGTGTTAGACCCACACTGGAAGATTTTAGCAATTCCATTAACAAGTACATAGGCTTTATCCCTATGTGCTTTGTAAGTTGGTTCGTCTGGTCAATGATAGATGACCCATTTATGGCCGATTTGCTTTTCGCATTTGGTTTTTGGTTTATAATTCCATTAGTAGTGTGGGCAATTGTGGTCTTTCTGCAGTCTTTTTGGACGAAAGGACTTCTGTGGAAAATCTATATGATTTGGGGATGTGCCATTATCCTATTACTCGGAGCATTTTTTATCTCCCCAACAAAGTTTGGCACGATATGCAATCCCGACATCATGGCTGAACATTATAACAAGAACAAGTCGGAATTACAAGAACTTATCAATTACACCAACCAAAGCTTAGACAAAGGGGCTCAAATGCAACTTGAATTCGAGCATGGTGAGATTTCGATATTCCATGTATTAGGGAAGAATGATTCATTAAGGTCGAATAATTGGGACGTCCATTCTAAAGATAGAATCGGCTCTTTGATGAATGTGGTGGGATTGAATGACGAAGAACTTAAAAATATCCGACGTAAACTGAAAAAGTTAGGCTGCATTTCTGTTGAAACAGCAACCACACATTCAGATTTTGTTGACATCGGTTTTCGACGCGTGGATATGGGTATGTATTCCTATCGTATCTACAGCCGTCCTATGAACGCTGAAGAGAAAAAGGAATATGATGAGGACCCGATGTTCATTCCCTATACCGACAGAGTTGTATTCGAATATGGCGGAGGTGCTGTCGGCCCTCAAACATTCGGTGAAGAAATCAAGGAAGAGTTTATGAAAAAGCATCCGGTGAAATAAGCAGACAAGATAAATCTATAAGTAACATGTATTGGATTCTTATTTTTTTCTTATTAGTCATTGTTCTTATGGTTATTTATACACATAGGGCTAAAGCAGAGAAAGAATCACTCAATTGGCTTAACGAAGAAAATCATGTTGATGAAAAGCCCAAAATCAAGATGCAAGAACTGGCTTGCTGTCACACTACCTTTTATGATTCGACCGACCCTGCCAGAATAGGAAAAGCATATAAAGAGGCATGCGAACGAGGTGGTAGAGAGGGCTTCTTTCCCGTGCTTCTTGTATTGGAAGACAATCTCATCATCAACATTTTGGGCCAACTTGGAATTAAGGATGACAAGAAAAGGATTGATCTGGCAAGAGTGCAAGTGCGTCGTCAAGAGCTGATGCATTCAACGGAAAACGCCAAGGATTGGTTGGATTTACGACTCCGTGAGTTGCAGAATGGCTTTGAGACAGAATACCCCGATTCCTACAGAACTGATGTGCTGGGCGAGTATGTGGGAAATGGTATTGGCAACACTTCCTTCAGCGGTATCATCAATGACGAGACGGGGCAAACTCTTCCGTTGCTTCTGGCAGAAGTGCCGGTAAATCAACCTTGGCAGATATTGGCATGGTTTCCTATTGGAGGATGGGATAATTGTCCTAAAGCAGAACACCTCGTCAGTGTTGCCAAGCATTGGTATGAAGGATTTGAAGCCGTCCCTGCAGTCATATGCGAAGGCATCATAGAGTTTGCTGTTCCCCAACCTGCCAGTGTAGAAGAAAGTCTTCCTTTAGCCGAAGAGCACTATGCCTTCTGCACCGATATCGTTGACCAAAATCTTGGGACAATCAATGCATTGGCCGACGTTTTGCGAAAATCCACGGTTTGGTTTTTTTGGTGGGAGTGAGCATGAGACAACAAAGAGTGGGGGACATAAATAGCTAACTCGGGAAAAAGTCGGGAATTTCAACCATACAAAAATCGCCAAGTACTGATATTCAGCGACTTGGCGATTTTGTATGTTGGGTGACTCGGATTCGAACCGGGAATGACAGAACCAAAACCTGTAGTGTTACCGTTACACCATCACCCAATCCTTGTCGCTTGTTGCCTAAATGCAGCAGAATGCGACGTTTGCGGCTGCAAAGGTAGCGGTTTTTTATGCCACCACCAAATTTTTGCCGTTTTTTTTCTATTTCACCGTGATAAGATAGTAGTTTTTCTTACCGCGCTGCATGAGCAGGTATTTTCCGGCGATGAGGTCGTCGGCAGTGATGATACGGTCGAATGCCGTGAGCTTCTCCTTGTTGAGCGATACGCCACCACCTTGTATCAGCTTGCGCATCTCGCCCTTGCTGGCAAACACCTTCACGTCGTCGCGGGCAAAGAGCTCACCGGCGGGCAGGCCCAGCTGGTCTTTGGCCAGGGTGAAGCGAGGCACACCGTCGAACACGTCGAGCAGTGTCTGCTCGTCGAGGCGCAGCAGACTCTCCTTCGTCGACTTGCCGAAGAGGATGTTGGAGGCCTCGATGGCCATCTCGTAGTCTTCGCGGGAGTGCACCATCACGGTCACCTCCTCGGCCAGACGGCGCTGCAGGGTGCGGCGGCCCGGGTCTTGCTTGTGCTCCTCGATGAGGGCGTCGATGGTTTCCTTGTCGAGGCTGGTGAAGATCTTGATATAGCGCTCGGCATCGGCATCACTCACGTTGAGCCAGAACTGGTAGAAGGCATAGGGAGTGGTGCGGTTGCGGTCGAGCCACACATTGCCACTCTCGGTCTTGCCGAACTTCTTGCCGTCGGCCTTGGTGATGAGCGGACAGGTGAGGGCATAGGCCTCGGCCTCCTGTCCCAGGGTGCGGCGGATGAGCTCAGTGCCGGTGGTCATGTTGCCCCACTG